>CALWBJ010000156.1 GCA_944376035.1 uncultured Clostridia bacterium
GGCAAAACCGCCTGCCTGAAAAGCAAGCGGCCTTATATAACATATTAATATTTTACGCTGTATAAAATTTCACCGTAATCGGGAAATGCGGCGAATTTTTTGCCGGTGATAAGTTCCGCCTTATCCGCTACTTCTCTTAATTTTTCCATATCTTTAATCACTCTATCCCGACAGAATTCGGCTTTTTTAAGCATACCGTCCACATGAGAAAGTCCATCGGAAGACTCTTCTAATTTTCCTAAATCCACATATAACTCATGCGCAAGTGAGGACAGGTTTTCCAAAAGTCCCTCTTCGGGTGAGCAATCCACGCTCTTTATTGCAGCGCGGACGTTGTATGCGTTTTTAAGGTCTATTTCTTTAAGCAGAAAAGACTCGTATCCTATAATAGCGGGAAGAATCTGTTTTCTCGCCATATCGAGCGCAGTAAGCGCTTCGATATTTATAATATTTACGTAATTTTCCAGAAGTATTTCTATACGCGAATGTATCTCGCTTTCCGAAAGCACTTTGTGACGTTCGAACACCTCTACGTTTTTACGTTCCGCAAAACGCGGCAACGCGTCCGCAGTGGTGACAAGATTTAAAAGACCCCGTCTTTCGGCTTCTTTTTTCCATTCTTCCGAATAATTGTTGCCGTTGAAAATTATGCGCTTGTGCTCCTTGATTGTCTTTTTTAAGAGAGTATTGAGCGCAGCGTTGAAATCGGGCGCTTTTTCCAGTGTATCGGCAAAAATTCGCAGTTGTTCGGCAACTATCGTGTTGAGAATAAAATTCGGGCAGGCTATATTTTCCGATGAGCCGACCATTCTGAACTCAAATTTATTTCCCGTGAACGCGAAAGGCGAAGTCCTGTTCCTGTCGGTCGTATCCTTAGGTATGGGCGGAAGAACGGATACACCTATTTTCAGTTCGGTCTTTTTCTTTGCTCCGTAACTGCTTCCGTTTTGTATGGACGAAAGTATATCTTCCAGTTCTTCGCCGAGATAAATGGAAATAATCGCAGGTGGCGCTTCGTAACCTCCGAGTCTGTGGTCGTTTCCGGCAGAAGCGACTGACAGCCTTAAAAGGTCCTGATATTCGTCAACCGCTTTAATTACGGCAATAAGGAAAAGTAAAAACTGAGCGTTCTCCTGCGGCGTATCGCCGGGCTCTAAAAGATTTTCGCCCGAATCGGTTGAAACCGACCAGTTATTGTGCTTTCCGCTGCCGTTGACCGACGCGAAAGGTTTTTCATGCAAAAGACAAACAAGCCCGTGTCTGTTTGCAACGCTTTTTAAAATTTCCATCGTCAACTGATTCTGGTCGCAGGCGATGTTTGCGGAAGTGAATACCGACGCGAGTTCATGCTGCGCGGGCGCCGCTTCGTTGTGTTTGGTTTTAGCGCACACGCCCAGTTTCCAAAGTTCCATATCCACGTCTTTCATAAACGCCGAAACTCTCGACTTTATCGCACCGTAATAATGGTCGCCCAGTTGCTGACCTTTGGGCGGACGCGCACCGTACAGCGTTCTTCCGCAATGAATAAGGTCCGTACGCTTTTCGTAAACGCTTTTATCTATAAGGAAATATTCCTGTTCGGCGCCTACTGTGGGAGTAACCTTTTTAACCTTGTCATTTCCGAAAAGTCTTAAAATCCTGAGCGCCTGTCTGTTAAAAGCCTCCATCGAGCGCAGAAGCGGAGTTTTTTTATCAAGCGCCTCTCCGCCGTAAGAGCAGAATGCGGTGGGAATATACAAACTGTCGTCTTTAACAAATGCGTATGACGTGGGATCCCATGCAGTATATCCCCTCGCCTCAAAGGTCGCTCTGAGACCTCCCGACGGAAAACTCGAAGCGTCCGATTCCCCTTTTATGAGCGACTTTTCCGAAAACTTCATTATCGCCTCGCCCTTTCCGAACGGCCAGATAAAACTGTCGTGCTTTTCGGCGGTGATTCCCGTCATCGGCTGAAACCAGTGTGTAAAATGCGTTGCGCCTTTCTCTATCGCCCAGTCTTTCATTGCGGCGGCGACGCTTTTAGCATGCTCATGAGATAGCGGCGTACCGTCCTCAATTGCTCTTTTGACGGCATCGTACGCTTCGCCGGGAAGGCGCTCTTTCATGACCTTATCGTTGAACACCATGGAACCGAATAATTCGGGAATATTTTTTCCGCTCATAACTCTCCTGTAAAAACAAACCCCGGTAAATTCAGAAATTTTTTTAACCAAGCCTTTAATACGGAATTGACGTATCCGAGCCGTACTTGTCAAACTTGAACACTAAAATACCGAAAATCCTTGCTTTATAAATAAATCTTATAACAAGTTTTAAAATATTTTATCATTATTTAAAATCTTTGTCAATCACTCGCCGTTATTTGCTGAAATTTACAAAAATTCAAGATTTTTTACTGAGTTTATTGACATTTACTTTAAAAAAAGTGTATACTTATAAAAATTAAAAAGCGAACATATGCGTTGCTTTAATAATGTAATAACAAAATCATGCGGTATTGTCGGT
>CALWBJ010000157.1 GCA_944376035.1 uncultured Clostridia bacterium
AACACAGTATTTGCAAAAGTAAATAGCAATTATTGCACGGCGCATTGCAAAAACTGCAATTATGTTAACCCGATTTTTTATTAAAAAACTTTTATAGCAAAATTTTCTGAAATAAATAAATTATTATTTAACAATCTACTAAAAGCGCTTAAATCTTTTAAATTTAAATAATAACTGTGGCGCAAGTTACGTAACTTGCGCCACAGTAAAATCCAATAGTTATTAATAAATTTTTACAATATAAAAAAATTAAATAAATTGCATAAAAAAGTTTAAATATTTTTTTAATCTATTTTATTATCAAAAAAGATTGTCGTAAAGACTGATATTTTCCATGCGAGGAGGAAATTCGCCGTCTTCGATTCTGTGTACTATTTCAACGGTTTTATCGTTAAAAGGCGTATTTACTTCGTACTTTTTCCCGTACTCGCAGACAACCCCGTTTATAA
This sequence comes from uncultured Clostridia bacterium, assembly GCA_944376035.1. Lineage (GTDB taxonomy): Bacteria > Bacillota > Clostridia > Christensenellales > Borkfalkiaceae > UBA1259. Next base: position 450 of record CALWBJ010000157.1, read on the forward strand.
AATCTATCTCGCACTTCTTACCTTTCCTGATATCCTGCAACATACTGGAAATAAGCGACGCGTGCTTTTTCATAGCAATCGGAATTATTGCAAAAGAAATAGCCTTTTTAACTGCGCCTTTATAATTGAATAATTTTGCAATATCATGACCTTGAACAGGCTCGATTTTTATCCCTGCGGCATTTGCTACGTCTATACATTCTTTTATTATTCTCTGTGCAACCTTCCTTGACGGCTTAAATTTAGACACTTCTCCGAAAGTTGCCCCCGTAACGGTTGAGAGCCCTGAAAACGCGCTGTTTATCAATAATTTCGACCATCTCGCGCCGATAAAGTTTTTCTCTACCGTTACGCTCCCCATTAGTTCGAAAAACTTCTTAACGTCTTCAAGTCTGTTTCCCTTTCCGTATGCGCCGGGTGAGAAAGTAAGAGCAGAAGGATCGCTCGTAAGTTCCGCTACACCTTCGCCATGAAAAGTCGCGCCCCAGGCGATAGCGCAACCGAGCGTCCTGTCCGCACCTATTATCTCTGCAAGTTTGGGCTCGGGAAGACCGTTCTGACATGTACACAGCGCGCCGTCATCTTTAAGATAATCTTTTAAAAATTCTGCTATCTCTGCGTTCTGACGCTGTTTGGTCATAAGTATTATTATGTCGTATTTATCTTTCATTTCAGAAGGTAAAAGCGCATTCACTTTCTGTGTGAATTGTGCTTTTCCGATAATTTTCGCACCGTTTTTTTTCAGAGCCTCTATATGTTTTTCATTTCTGTTTATAAGGTCAACATCCGACCCCGCACGTGTAGCGTATGCGCCGAGTACCGTTCCGAGAGCGCCTGCGCCGTAAATTGCTATTTTCATGCCTATTTACCTACCCTTTTATTTTTGTATTTATATGTTTTATTATACCACCTTAATATATAATTGTAAATATCGAAAAATATTTTTTTGTTTTAAAAATATTTTTTGCTTTTAAAATAAAAACAAATTCGCGCCGATTGCCTTTTGGCAGTCGGCGCGAATACAGTCTCTAATAAACTTATAATTTAAAATAACGTTTTTACAAACACTACAAGTAGTTTTTATTTTTTATAAAAACTCGGTGCGTAAAAATTTTTTTATTTTATCTTTTTTCTACCAATACTTTTTTAAGATGAGCAAATCTGGGAAGTCCGTCTTCTTTTATTAAATCTGTCTCACCCTGTATGAGCGGAAGCGCGTATTTTATAAATTCGTCTGAAATTCCCGTGCCGTTATTTATTATCCATTCCTTGGGAACGGTCTTTTCGGTATTCGCGGCAAGTTCAAGGGGCAAGAGTTTATATTCGCATTCGTACTTATCTCCCGGTTTTCTCGCATAGCAGACCATTTTATCGGTCTCGCCGTTTATAGCCGCTTTAACAGCCTGTCTGCCCGCTTCAAACGTTTCCTCTATATCAGTCTTACTTGCGCAATGAGCCGCGCATCTCTGCATAAGCGAAAGTTCCACGGGTCGCACCTTCAATCCCGTTGCCTCTTTTGCAAGATTTGCAAGCATTGCCGCGAGTCCGCCGAGTTGCGCGTGTCCGAAACTGTCTCTCGCGCCCGCTTTGCCCAAAGCCTCACATATAAGAGTACCGTTTTTATCGTGTATTCCTTCCGACACTACGACTATACATTTATTATTATTCTTTTTCAGAACTTCTTTAACGTCTGCAATGAATTTATCTACGTCAAAGTCAACTTCGGGAAGATAAATAAGGTCCGCTCCTAAACCTTTATATCCTGCAAGCGCTGCGGAAGCCGTAAGCCAGCCCGCGTTTCTTCCCATAGCCTCAATTATACATATCATTCCCGTATCGTAAACCTTGGCGTCAAGATTTATCTCCATTATGGTAGTCGCTATGTATTTTGCCGCACTTGCAAAACCCGGACAATGGTCTGTTCCGTAAAGATCGTTATCAATGGTTTTCGGAACGCCTATAACGTTTATGTCGTATCCCGACTTAGCCATGTATTTGCTTATTTTATTACATGTGTCCATACTGTCGTTTCCGCCGTTATAGAAAAAATAACGGACGTCGTACTTTTTGAACACTTCAAGCAACCTTTTATAATCCGTGTCGTCGACAGAAGCGTCTTTAAGTTTGTACCTTACAGAGCCCAATGCCGAAGAAGGAGTATATTTGAGCATTTCGAGTTCCTTCATGTCCTCTTTGGACATATCGTAAAACTCTTCGTTAAGAATGCCTTTTATTCCGTGAGCCGCACCGTATACAGCCGTAATGGAGTCAGACTTCAATCCTTCGATAAATACGCCTGCGGCACTTGCATTTATAACCGACGTGGGACCGCCGGACTGCGCAAACATAAGCGCGCCTTTTAAACCTTTCATCGTATGTTTTCTCCTTGCAGTTTATTCTATTTTATTCTTATGCATATTATAAAATTTTATTTCACAGACTCAGTTTGTACGCTATATCATAAAGTTTCTTATCAAACTTTTTCTCTGCTTTCTGAACTTCTTCAAAAGAAACGGTAATGACTTTATTATCCTTTATTCCGACGGCGCAACTCTCGCTGTCCGCTCGGAGCAGTTCCACCGCTTTGTAACCGAAACGAGCAGCAAGGATTCTGTCCTGCATTGTAGGAGAGCCGCCGCGCTGAATGTATCCGAGATTGGTTACCTTTACGCTTATACCGCTCTTTTTCTGAACATACTCGGCAATCTCGTCCCTGTTCC
>CALWBJ010000158.1 GCA_944376035.1 uncultured Clostridia bacterium
TTATATAAAGCGGTTTTTCCGCTTTTGTCTTTTGCAGAAATCAACAGATAGAGAAAATTAAGTCTTAAAAAGAAAATAACGGACGGTTTGAATAAAATTACGGATTTCATAAAGTTCAATAATAAATATTATGACTAAATAAGCCGACCGCGCTTAAAACAAAAAGCGCGGTCGGCATAATAATTACGGATTTAAATAGAGCTTTGTTTTAACAGGATAAAACAAGATTTTACGGAAACACTCTCTTAAACTGCACATGACACTGCACATATAAAGAATGTCTTAAAGTAATCCTTTTATCCCTTATTTGAAGCCCTACGCAAATTTTCCCTTACCCGAAATTTACGTCTGCACCGAAAACGGCAGGTTACCCGACTTATCCGAAAAAGAATAAATAAAGTAATTATCTTTTTCTCTTCTTTCCGAAAATACGGTAATGGTTGTTGCGGCGGATTCTGACCGCGCTTCCCCTGCTCTCTGTGCTTAATTTTTTACGCACAACTCGCTCTCTGTATTAAGTTTTGTATTAACTTTTCTTTATTATAACATTAAAACGCTATAAAATTTTATCAAATTTTATTAGTTGCTTTCGTAACTACGTTGTCTCACGAAAACACGTTTTCGTTGAAATCATTATAAAAAATGCCCTTGTAAGCAATCATTTTTTATTCTATTATAGCACACACCAAACAAATAGTGTATATATTTTCTTGCCGCAAAAAGGTAAATTTTTGCTATGCTGAAATAAACCGTTAAAATATTTCCGATTAACATCAGGGTTTAATCTCTTTTATTTTCTCGGCGTAATATTTTACGAGGTCCCACTTTGTTCCCGGCATAAGCCTGTGGTCGGGACAGGGAATGTATCCTCCGAGACCTACAAGCCTCTTTATACGCTCTATTTCCTTATCTACAGCCTCTTTGTCCTTTCGGAGAGCCGTTTTATCCATAGCCCCGACGCCGCGCATTTCTTTACCGAACTTCATTCTCGCAGGCTCGAACTGATCTCCCCATGTGCCTATTTCAATAGGAAACATGGTATTTACGCCGTTTTCAAACCAGATGGGAAGGAGTTTTTCTGTAACCCCGTCGCAATCGAGAGAAATTATATCTATTCCGTACTTATGACATAAGTCGTTGCGTTTTTTATAATGCTTGGCGCAAAGTTCTTCAAACATCATTGGAGAAATCAGCGGTCCGTTTTTAAAACATATATCTTCCCAATAATGCGCAAAGTCAAATTTCGCGCCCGTTTTAAGCACTTCTTCCGCAACCTTATACTGCATGTCGGCAAAAGTATCTATAATTTCGGCAAACAGGTCGTAATCGTCGCAAATCATATACGACATACCGATAACCGAAAGCATGTTTCGTATTTCACCCAAAACGCTGCCGAGGTAAAGCCCTATCGGCTCGTCGCGTTTTTCGGCTTCAAATGCGTTTTTAAAATACTCACGGTTTACGCGTTCCGCAAAATACTGCATTTTGGGTTTATAAAGTTCCTCGAACGCCTTTCTGTCTTTCAGAAGATAGTCGTCCTCGGCGGGAATAGAGCCTGCGCCGTCCCTTACGCGCTCTATCACGCCCGAAGGACTTTGAACACGCTTGAACCCGTCGGGAAGAATTTCCAGAACTTTGGTCTCGAACGGCGGATTGAGCCCTGTATCGCCCCCGCGCACTCTGTACCAGTTGAAGTCCCAGCCTAAAATCTTATTGAGTTCTCTGTCCGCTTCATTTCCGTCCCCCCAGTTTTCGGCAAGTTCTTTCGATATGTATCCCTGCTCCGCCCATTCGGTTAACAGTTCCCTCCAGTACCCGAAATGCACCGCGGGCAACCTGTCAACGCTCTTAAAGTGCAAAAGATTATACGCTCTTTCCCTGTTTGTCATTTTTTCTCCTTATTTTTCTTTTTATTTTATTTATTTACGTTAGTTTTTTCGACGTTTATTATCGTGTTATGCTGTTTTGCCGTTTGATTTGTAGTTCTCTTTTTCCGTTTTATCCGTGTTATGAGTTTTTATATTTATTCTTCTTTGGCTTTTTAAATTTATTTTCGTTGCTGATGTCGTAAATGTTATTATTGTCATCAGAATTTTTCTTATTTTTTACATTTTACCACTGCGGAAAAAAGGTTTCAATAGCCGACATTGCGCAAAAATATGCAGAAATTGCTTTTACGGATGCGTATGATGTGTTATAATTATGATATAATGATTATTGTAATATAAATTATGCCGAAAGAAAAATTTATAAAAAACTAAAATATGCCGTTATTGGGGTAATGAAAAAATATTTATAAGCAATAGTTTAAATAAAAGTAAATATTTATAAGAAATACGAATAAATTTATAATTCGGACGAGGTAAAATATGTATTTAAAATACAATGTCGATTTGGAAAATCAGCGCGGAGTATTCCCCGCGACAGGCAGCGATATAGTGCCTTTTTTAAGCATTTCGGTAACCGCGATAGGCGAATTCTGGTGCAGGAAAAATTATTCGACCGAAAGAAGCGGTATGGAATCCTATCTTTTAATATACACAATCAGCGGTGAAGGCAGGCTTGAATACCGCGGAAAGACGTTTTCAATCAAGCCCTGCGATATTATGCTTATAGACTGTAATGAATGGCAACATTATTACACATACGGAGAAAAGTGGCATTTCCGTTTTGTACATTTTTCGGGCTGCGCCGCAAAATACCTCTATGAAAACGTTACGGCGGAAGAAAACTTTGTTTTTCCCGTCGGTAATACGGTTACTTTCGGCGGGATAATGAATCAGTTGTTTTCATTTTCCTCCGTTACCCTTCCCGAGGAATTTTTGCGCTGTTCGGAAGCGGTATGTGCAATGTTTGCTTTTCTGATGGAAGAAAGAAGAGAAAAAAACAGTTATAAAAAACGCCAATCTCAGATAATGGCCGCAAAAAACTATATAGAGGCACACTACACGGAAAACCTGTCGCTCGACAAACTTTCGGAAGAATTTTTCCTTTCAAAATATCACTTTATAAGACTTTTTCGCCGCCAGACGGGATTTTCGCCAAACGCGTATCTTCGCGCATACCGCATAACCAAAGCGCAGAACCTTTTAAAAACCACCGATTTAAGCGTAGAAGAAATCGCTTTTCGCGTCGGTTACGACGACGTCTCGGCTTTTATCCGCGCTTTCGGAAAATCAACGGGTCTGACGCCCTCAAAATTCAGGCTTTTATAATTTCCCCAATTTTAGCGTCTACCGCCGCCAAGTATGTTTTCAGTCTTAATTTATTTTTTGCGTTTATTCCGTTATTAAAAATTTGTTTTTAAATTTCTGTCTCACGGCAAACTGTAAACTGCGTTCGAAAAATTATTTTTTATGTTCTTTACGGTATTTGACGGGAGTAGTCTTTTTCAATCGCATAAATAGTTTATTGAAGTTTGAAGGATTATTAAGTCCGCATTTTTTTCTTATATCGTTTATGCTTAAATCGGTGTTTAAAAGCATCTCGCATGCTTTATCCACACGCACGGAAGAAAGATAATCGGAAAATCTCTTTCCCGACATTTTATGAAAAGTAAAAGAAAAATACGATGGAGAACATTCGGCAATCGCCGCACACTCCGAGAGAGTAAGCGGCTTTTCGGCGTTTTCGTAAATAAAATCAACTACGTTTTTAAAATTATTAAGATTCTTAAAGCCGTCTTTTCTGAAAACAATGGTATGATGACGGTATAAAATAGTCAGCAGTTCCATTAGTTTTGCTTTTATCATTAATTTATAGCCGTCTTCTTTTCTGTCGTATTCGGCGCATATCTCCCCGAACAGTTCGGTAACTTTTTTGCAGTAGGGCACGTCGGCATGTACCAGATTGTCAAAAGTCGCGCTGCCGTGAAAAAAATTTTCTATGTATCTGAAATCTATTTCATCCGCGCCCTTCCATATAAATTCGGGCTTAAATCCTATTACGGTTACAAGAGCGCGCTCGTCCGTCCCCTTCACGGCGTGCGGCTGAATATGATTAACTATCACCATATCTCCGTCGCCTGCAACCACTTCTTTGTCAAGAAAACTGTATACAATCTTTCCGCCCTCAACGCGGGTAAGTTCTATATAGTTGTGAAAATGCATATCGTTCATTTCCACCCCTTTTTCATATATGAAACTTACCGTAAAAAATCCGAAACCCGGCTCGGTATCCCAATCGCTTAAAAAAGGCATTCCTCCCTCCGTAACCGCTTAAAATAATTTTTTAAAGCATCATATTGCATTATAAAACAATTATATCAAAAAAATTTTATTTTTCATAATTTTTTTTATACAAAATTACGCTATCTTACGATTTTTCTTTTTTTATAACGGTCTATTTACTTATATCTTTTTTTATGATATACTTTTAAAAAATAAAAAAGGCGGAAAATGATGATGACCTTACCCGAAAGATTTAAATGCGTTATGAAAAAAAAGCCGCTCGACCGCATACCTGCTATCGAATGGGCGCCATTTTGGAATTTGACTGTCGACAGATGGAAAAAGGAAGGACTGCCGAAAAACCTTAACAGCGTATATGAAATACAGGACTTTTTCGGTCTTGACAAGTGCTGTCAGTCAGGATTTGCATGGAACACGGCAGACACGCCTACGCCTGCTCACTACGGTGCGGGAATAATTAAGGACGAAGCCGATTACGAAAAAATTCTCCCTTCTTTGTATCCCGAACCTGAATTTTCAAAAGAACATATCGAATGGCTTAAAAAGACGCACGAAAAAGGCGATACCCTGCATTTTTTTACCGTACACGGATTTTTCTGGATGCCTCGCGACCTTTTCGGAATAGAACCTCATCTGTTCAGTTTTTATGATATGCCCGACCTTTATAAGCGTATTTGTTATGATTATTCCGAATGGGTTAAAAAAGTTTTTGAATATGTAATGAACGTTTTTCCTTTCGATTTTATGAGTTTCGCGGAAGATATGAGTTACAATAACGGTCCCATGCTTTCAAAAGAACTGTTTGACGAATTTCTGCTTCCCTATTATAAAAAGACAATTCCTATGCTCAAAGGCTATACTTATTGCTTTATAGACAGCGACGGCGACATAACAAAGGCTGTCGACTGGTATGCCGAAGCGGGCGCGGACGGAATGTTCCCGTTAGAACGGCAGGCGGGCGTTGACGTTGCTCTTTATATAGAAAAGCAGCCGAATATGGCATTTTTGGGACATTTCGATAAAATGTGCATGAAATTCGGCGAACAGGCCATGATAAAAGAGTTTGAACGCCTTTTGCCGTCGGCAAGAAAAGGAAAATTCATATTCTCATGCGACCATCAGACTCCTCCCGACGTTTCTATCGAAAACTACCGCATTTATGTAAAACTTCTGAAAAAATACGCTGCTCTTGCGGCGGAAAAATAATCGGGTTTTATAATAATTTTATATTGAAAGTATTTTATGTTTTTTATATTTATATTTAAAAATGTATATAAAGAATACATATAAAAATATATAAATTAGGTATATTTATAAAAATAATATAAATATTGCGGTTTTTTACCTTCATTAAATTTAAAAAAATTATTACCGAAAAAAATGAGAAGAAAAGACAGAGAAGTTTTAGAAGAAGATAAAATAAAATCAGTTATAGATAGAAGTTACTGTTGCCGAATAGGAATTGCAGAAGGCGACACACCTTTTTAACTCCCTTTTCAACTCTTCAATGAATTGATTTTCAGTCATTATAATCAACTCCTTTAATCATATTATTTACAGTCTCAGTAAAAGAAATCCATTCAGCCGAATCCCTTTTGAAATTATCAAGTCCCGTCTGGGTTATGGAATAATACTTTCTCGGAGGGCCGCCGCTCTCTTCCGAAAGATATGTCTTTACCAGCCCGTCGGCTTTAAGTTTCCTTAGAATAGGATAAACCGTACCGTCGGAAATATCTATCTTCTTTGATATGTATTCCGAAAGTTCGTACCCGTACATGTCTTTTTTGCTGAGTACAGACAAAATACAAAGTTCTATCACGCCTTTTTTGTATTGTATATTCAAAAAATCACCGCCCCGAATAATTTTACCGTTTAATATCCAAACGTTTATATAATTTTATTCACTACTGTATATTATATAATAGTTTTGAATATTGTCAACACTTTTACAAAAAAATTTTTAATTTTCTCAAAATTTTTTTAATCTTTTTAAAGACAGAACATTTAAAATCTGAAATAAATATGAAAAAAATGCAAAAATAATGATTTTTTAAAATTTTGAGTTTTATATTCATCCGAAAGGTATACTTATATTGTCTTAACCAAACTGATTTTAGCGGTTATTAAATTAGAAAATAAAAAACTAAATTCGTCGGTATTCAATTTTAAAAATTTATTTATTTCCGCAAAAAATTTTTAAAAATGTTCTGCCTCGCGGAGTAAACCCCGCGAGGCAGAATAAATTATAAGTTAATCTGTAAGCCCGGTTCTGTCGAGCGCGGTCATTTATCTAGGAGCGGCGTCTCCGCCGCCCTCAAGCGATATTTTATAAGCCGTACGGGCGGAACACCCCATATGCACGACTTGCCAATCTTGCTTCGGGTGGGGTTTACATTGCCCCCCGCGTTACCGCGGGGGCGGTGGGCTCTTACCCCGCCTTTTCAACCTTACCGCTTTCGCGGCGGTAATTTTCTGTTGCACTTTCCTTAAAGTCGCCTTCACCGGGATTTCTCCGGCACCCTGTTCCTGAAAGCCGGGACTTTCCTCATTGGCGGTTTCTCTCCGCCACCGCGACCGCGTAATTAACTTAACCGTATTGATTTTATAATATATTCTCCGTTTTGTCAAGCGTTACATTCTCCCACGCCGCGCTGCTTTACGGCAGCGCGGCGGGAATGACGGGTGCGAAGGAATTGTCGGTAACCGAGAGAGCGGCGAGGATGGTAAAAGGAATTGTAAGGTTTTATCGCATAAATAATAAATTCGACAATAAATATTCTACTACAATTTTATAATTCATAATTTCATAGCCTTAATGTTTTACGCGTACATATAAATAAAAACATAAAAATGTAAAAAATAAAAAGACCGTTACATTGTAACCGTCTTTTTATCTTATTTTAAGGTTCTCGTTTTCAAGTTTTACAAGTCGTCCGCATCCTGAACGGGTAATTCGTAATCACTGTCAGTACTCACTCCCGTATAAGAACCTTGTGCGTCAAACTTGCTTTTCATTTTGCAATTATTTGCAACCTTTCGTGGCATTTTTGCTTTTCCCGTTGCAATTCTTTGCTCTTTTATTTTCTCTCATAACTTCCCCCTCGATAGTATTATGTGTCGTTTTCGACATTATATACTATCAAAAATCGTAAAAAGTCGAAAATTGTCTGTTAATTTTTGTCATTTAAACGGCTTTTTAAAGGTAACCGACAATCGGAAGCACGACAGGCGCGGATAAAATCACCTCACTCCTATTCTGGTGGCTTTTGCCTTTCCCGAAAGCAAGTCCTTTATAGAATGTCTTGCGGAAGCGATAATCACGCTCGTACCGTTTACTACGGCGTCCTTTATATATTCCAGTTTGGCTTTCGCGCCGTTCGCGCCCGCGCGGGAAGCGCCGCTGCAATAATTCTCACATTCGGTGATATTGCCAAGCACCTCGTAAATGTCTTTACCGGATATTTCCTCTATAAGCGTATCGGGATTGCCGTTCTCTCTGTAAATACCTTCGGTACTTGTAAGTATAATGAGATGACGAGCCTTTAAAAGACATGCTATCTGCGCCGCCGTTTCGTCGTTATCCACACATTCGACCACTTTTCTTTTTTTATGTTGCAGCGTTTCTATTTCAAGCCGCCTGCTCTCTTCGGTACTTACGGCGTCGTTATAGTTTACAATCGGTATGGCGTTCTGCTCCTTGCAACGGAGAAGCATCTGCCTTAAATGCTCTTTTTTCTGCTCGTCGTTAAAATGCTGATGTTCGACAAGCACCTGACGGAGCGAATACTTACTGTCCATATACTGACGGTAAGTGGACATCAGAATAGCCTGTCCCTGTGCGGCGTAATCGGTCTTTATATCCTCCGAAGAACCTTTGAGTTCTTTGCCGTTTCTTTTGATATAGTCAAGCCTTCCCGTCTCTGTCGCGCCGCTTGTTATCCACACATATCCCGGTCTCAGTTCCGACGATATTCTCGCAATAAGGGTATAATCCAAAATATTACTCTCTTTGTCTATAAGAGCCATAGAGCCGATTTTTCCGACCAGTTCAACGTCGAACGTCATACTTTTCTCCTGCTTACCGCTTTAATTATGATTTTAAGCGTTTTTCGCTAACATTATATAATAAAACCTTTTGTTTTTCAACAAAAAGCGGGGCGTAAAGCAAAATTTTTGCTTTACGCCCCAAAACACCGCTAACATGCGGCACGCGGCGGAAGTTTCTGACCGCCGAGTGCCGCGTCGCTTATTCTGCAAGCAAAAAGAGTGCGGTTTTATAAATATCTATGAGTTTTTCAAGATTTTCTATGCTTATTCTCTCGTCAGGCTCATGAAGATGAGCGTCCTCGGCAGGAAATTCCGCGCCGAAGGCGCAGCCTTTTTCAAAAACTCTAGCAAAAGTCGAGCCGCCTATGGCGATAGGAGCGGCGTTTTCGCCCGTTACGAAATTGTAGGCTTTAAGCAGTTTTTCTACAAGTTCGGTGTCCTTACCGACCATTACGGGCGGATGTTTTATACTTAAAGTATACTTTAAGCCGAAAGTTTTTATAATTTTCTCCACATCAGAAGTATTCAGCGGAGCGGGTATACGGCAATCGCAGGTAAGTATTATTCCCCCGTCTTTTTCCTCTGCAAGGTCGGGTGAAAGAGTTACGTTACCCTGCCCGTTTTCAAGGTTTTTAAGTCCGCCTTTATCGTTAAAAAGGTAATCTATGACATTGCCGACGTCTTCGCCCTTGCTTAAAAAATATTCAAAGAGCGGTTTTAACGCGTTTACGCCGAGTTCTGGTTTAGAGCCGTGCGCTGATTTACCTACGCTCTCTATAACTCCGTCCTCGGTAACGGTGAGTTTGTTTTCCGCAAGACGGCGCTTTTCTTCTTCCCTTTGAGATTTATTCATTTCATTAAAGCCCTTTATTTTCACAGAAGCGTATCCGCAGACTGCGTTCACGACCGTGCCGCCCGTTAACCCGTAAAATCCTTTTAGCGCGGGAAGATAAAATTTTATTATCGTTATACCCTTTTCGGCGTAACTTAAAGGAAAATTGCCGTCGGGAGAAAACCCGTATGTGGGGAATTTATATTTACGCGAAAAATATTCCACGTCCCGCCAGCCGCTCTCCTCGTCACAGCCGACAAACAGCCTGAATTTTTTAGAGCATTTCTTTCCGCTTTCTTTAAGCGCTTTAAGAGCGTAAAGCACTGCGAGCATGGGACCTTTATCGTCGCCGAGACCTCTTCCGAACAAAAAGCCGTCTTTTTCCGTCAGCGTATACGGGTCGCTGTGCCAGCCGTTACCTTCGGGAACGACGTCCACATGCCCGATTATACCTATCTCTTCGCCCTCACCGTAAACTATCTCGCCCATATAATTGTCGTAATTTATTGTTTCAAATCCCCACTTTTCCGCAAGGTCCATAAAATATCTGTACGCGCTGTACACGCCCTCTCCGAACGGCATTTCAGGCTTTGCCGCCGACAGAACGCTCCTAAAAGATATCAGTTTTCTTAACGCGGTGTAAAATTCTTCGTTACCTGACATTTTTTCTCCTTTTAATACTTGAAATTATTTATTTATACTTGTATCTATATTTCTTTACACTTGTTTATTCTTGATTACGACCGATATTATTAAGTATACAACATTATCACGCCAAATACTACAAAATTTTTCGGTTTTTATTTTGCTTTTTAATAAAAATATGCTACAATTAGGTGATGAATACTATGGAAAACCTGCATGCGGGACACCGCGAAAGAATGATAGAAAAATTTATACGCGATCCTTCGGTTATGCCTGAGCACGAACTTCTCGAAATGTTATTGTTTTTAGTCATTCCGAGAAAGGATACCAATGCGACCGCTCATAAGTTATTAAGGACTTTCGGAAATATTCATAACGTTTTAAGCGCTAACCCCGACCAACTTTGTACAGTCGAGGGTATCGGCAGAAAAACCGCGGCTAATCTCGTTCTGTTCGGCACGATTATGAAAAGAATTATTTCCGATAATCCCAAGCGCGCAGTTAAGCCGTGTTATTCGTTTGCAGCATACAAACAAGAAATTATCAGTAAATTCAAAGGTCTTGAAACAGAAAGTTTTATAATCTTTCTGCTAGACGGTAAGAAAATTCCAATAACCAGTCTGACGTTCGAAGATAAAAACCGTTATCAGGTTATGGCGGATATACCGGAAATCGCGAGCGCGTTCGCCATTCATAAACCTGCTTACGCGCTTATCGCTCATAATCATACGAGCGGCAGCATAGAACCGAGTGAAACCGATGACCTTACTACGGTAAAACTTCATCTTCTTTGCGCGGTACACGGAGTTACTTTACTTGACCATATCATAGTATGCCGCAACAATGCGCTCAGTTACTTCCTTGAAGGCAAACTGGACGAAATAGTAAGAAAATACAATCTCGACACACTTATCAAACAAATCAAGGAGAAATAATATGTCTGAAATAAGAACGCGCTTTGCGCCAAGTCCCACGGGCTATCTTCATATAGGCGGTTTAAGAACCGCGCTTTACGGCTATCTTTTTGCTAAACAGCATAACGGCAGTTTTATTCTGCGTATAGAAGATACCGATACCGCGAGATACGTCGAAGGGTCTGTTGAAATTATTTACGAGACAATGCGCGATTCGGGGATTATGTATGACGAAGGTCCCGACGTCGGCGGAAATTACGGACCTTATATTCAGAGTCAGAGAAAGGAAATTTATCTCGAATACGCAAAAAAACTCGTCGGACTCGGCGGCGCGTATTACTGCTTCTGCGACAGCGAGCGTATAAACTCTCTCCGCGACGAAGAAGGAAACCTCCGTTACGACAAACACTGCCTTAAACTTTCAAAATCGGAAATCGAAGAAAAACTTAAAAGCGGAGTCCCTTACGTTATCCGCCAGAACGTCCCCGCAAGCGGTACGGGCGTGTATCACGACTTAGTTTACGGCGATATAAGCGTGGACTACAAAGATATAGAAGACGGAATTTTAATCAAAAGCGACGGCATGCCCACTTACAATTTTGCTAACGTTATCGACGACCATCTCATGGGTATAACGCACGTCATTCGCGGAATAGAGTATCTCTCCTCTACTCCCAAATATAACCTCATGTACGACGCGTTCGGCTGGAAACGCCCCGAGTATATCCACCTTCCGCCTATTATGAAAGACGCACAGCATAAACTCTCCAAGAGAAACGGGGACGCGAGTTATGAGGATTTTGTAAATAAAGGCTTTGTCAAACAGGCGATTGTCAATTATATAGCCCTTCTCGGTTGGAGCCCTAAGACCAATCAGGAAAAAATGAGCCTCGAAGAGTTAAAAGAAAACTTCTCGCTTGACGGAATAAGCAAGTCCCCCTCCATTTTCGACGAAACCAAAATGAAATGGCTTTCGGGCGAATACATTAAACAGATGACCGACGAGGAATTCGTCGCCGCCGCCGATAAGTTTTTAAGAGCAAGCAAAGTTTACGGCAAGTACGACCTTAAAAAAATCGCCGCTCTG
>CALWBJ010000159.1 GCA_944376035.1 uncultured Clostridia bacterium
AAAAAATATTTAAATTTACATAAAAACTTATGTATTATACTCGGCGGGCGCCCGATTGACGGGCGCCCGCCGCAAGTTTTTAATATTGCAAAAAATTTTATTCAAACTGTTTTGCCAAGGTAAGTGCGGCAAGTTGAGCAAGTTTTACGTCGGTAGAAGTAAATCTCGCGGTTTTATCTCTGTCATAGATAACTATCGCGCCGAAACAGTCTCCGTTTGAAACTACGGGTACAACTATCTGATTTTCCACATCCGGCTCGCCTCCTCGGCAGACGGTTACGGGATTAGTTCCGTCCTGCCGGCTTGCCACAAGACTTTTCCTTTCTTTTAATATCTTTTCAAATTCCGCCGATACGGTCTTACCTGCCCAGTCTTTATCTTTATTTCCGATAACCAGAATAACTGCGTCGGTATCTGTTACCACACACGGCTTTTCAAGTATCTGATGTATTGATTCGGCAATACTCTTCGCAATTTCCGATACCGATGAAACCGGCGAATATTTTTTAAGTATAAGTTGTTCGCGTTCGGTATAAAATTCAAGTGGGTCGTTTTCGCGTATTCTCAAAGTTTTTCTGATTTCCTTCGGAATAACTACTCTGCCCAATTCGTCTATTCTTCTTACAATACCTGTTTCTCTCATCAAAACCTCCAAGTTACGAATTTAGTATGAAACAGTTAGCGTATTTTATTCCTAATTGACAAAATTCGGAAAAATAGTTTTACAATAAAATAAAAATATATCACTTTTGTTGCCGCTACTAATTTTTTATGCTATAATTTTTACAAAAATTTATTTACGGAATATAAATTGTATAATGGATATATCAATGCATAAAAACAGAACTTTTTTTGTTTTAGTTCCTGCTTATAATGTTGAGAAATATATAAAAAATTGTATAGAGTCTGTTTTGAATCAAACCTATCAAAATTTTCGTTTAATCATTGTAGATGACGGCTCAACCGATAGTACCGGTAAAATATGCGACGAGTATGCCTTAAAAGATAATCGTATAAATGTTATTCATCAGAATAATAAAGGTATGATTTATTCAAGACAGCAAGCAATAAAATTTATTTATAATAATTTAAACAAAGATGACTTTGTTATATATTTAGACGGAGATGACTTCCTAAAATTAAATGCTCTAGAAGTTATAAATAAAAAAATAGAAGAACATAACTGCGAAATTATAATTTATGATATTGATAATATAAAAAACGGTAAAATAATTTCACACTTTAATGACGACAAATCTTTCATAGGTACTGTCACAGATAAACGCGAACTTTATAAAATAGTTTTTTCCACTCACGCATATAATTCTTTATGCCGCAAAGCAGTTTCTTCAACTTTAATCAAAGATAAGGATTACAGCAAATTTTATCACATAAAACATGGTGAAGACCTTCTGCAAAGTATTGATTATTTTGCCAACTGTAAAAAAGTCGTTTTTATTAAAGACCGTTTATATAATTACAATTATAATCCACTCTCTATCACGCATAGCGTAACTTACGATAACTATAAAATTGATACCACTCTAAATAAATATATATGGGAGTTTTTAAAAAAAGAAAACGTTTGGAATAATGAAGATTATAATATTTTTTTGGCTTTCCAAAGAAAACTTTTGAAAACACATATTATAACAATATCAAGATTTTCGACATCAAAATATAACAAAATAAAACTATTTGAAGAAATTTTATCTGACGAATATTATCAAATGGTTATTGATAGCAAAACAAAAAGCGACTTATTTTTAATATCTCTGAAAAAAAGAAAGTGGAACCGACTTTTTTTTGAACTTAAAATTTACAATACTTTAAGCCAAATTAAACATTTTTTTAAAAAATAAATTCTAAAAATATAAAAATAATTTAATATTATAATAAAAAACATAATTAAAAATGAGAACCAAAAAAGCACTTCTAAATTCAATAACCGCTCTTATTCTACAACTTGTTACAGTAATTTGCGGTCTTATTCTTCCGAGAATGATACTGAGCGCGTTCGGGTCGGAAATAAACGGCGCGCTTTCCTCTATTACTCAATTTTTAGGCTATATAACTTTAATTGAGGCGGGTGTGGGCGGAGTTTCGAGAGCCGCGCTTTATAAACCTCTTTCAAATAACGATTATACTTCTGTTTCGGGTATAATTGTAGCCACAGAGAAATTTTTCAGGAAAATTGCATATATATTTATTCTTTATTCAGTGATAATTGCCGCAGTTTTCCCGGTAATAACAAAAAATAATCTTGACTGGCTGTTTACATTTTTTCTTGTTTTAATTATCGCGATAAGTACTTTTGCGCAATACTTTTTCGGAATTACCTATTCGGTTCTTATCCAGGCAGACCAACGTACTTATATTACTAACGTAATTCAAATTGTAACTATTATTCTAAATACAGCCATATCTGTTGTTTTAATACAATTAGGTTTAGGCGTACATCTTGTCAAACTTGTCAGTGCCTCCATATTTGTACTTCGTCCTGTCATTATAAACATTTATGTAAAAAGAAAATACAGAATAAATAAAAAAATTCCCGCAGATGACCAGGCCATAAGACAACGCTGGAATGGATTAGGACATCATATTGCATTTTTTATTCATAACAATACGGATATTTTTGTAATATCTGTTTTTCTCGGACTAAAATGGGTCTCTGTGTATTCCGTATATTTTATGATTTGTTCAGGAATAAAAAACGTAATAAACGCTTTTATAAGCAGTGCAGAGTCTGCTTTCGGAAATATGATTGCCAGAAATGAAAATAACAATCTTAATATAAATTTCAGAATAATAGAAACTTTAACTTCAGTTATGGTTGTATTGTTTTTTACAACAACAGGACTTTTACTTCTGGATTTTATATCCATATATACTTCGGGCATAACAGATATAAACTATCTGATTTTACCTTTCGGTATACTGATAACTGTTTCAGAATCCTTACAGTGCATAAAAACTCCGTACCATTCGGTTGTTATCGCCGCCGGTCATTTTAAACAGACGCAAGTCGGTGCTTATATAGAAGCGGGAATAAATGTTGTTTTTTCAGTTATAGCAGTTTTATTTCTTGGCATTACAGGTGTCATGATAGCAACTGTTTCTGCCACACTGTTCAGAATAATTGATTATGTAATATATTTGAGAAAAAATATTATATCAAGAAGTGCAAATGTATTTATAAAACGGCAAATAGTTAATATACTGAACGCTTTATCTATAATAGCAATTTGTCTCATCATACCTTTTTCTGTTCCGGGAGATTATTTTGCCTGGGTACTGAAAGCGCTTGCAGTATTCTCCGTTGCCGCGGTTATGACACTTATTTGGAATATGATTTTTTACAGAAAAGAAATTATTCAAATGATTTCAAAAATAAAAAACACCTTAAAAAAACCTAAGCCGCAGAATAACAATTAAAAAATCGCGTAAATATTTTCTTAAATGTTTACGCGATTTTGATTTTATTATTTAAGTTTTTCAGCAAAGAGGAGCGAATATTTTTAGTATCATTCCGAAAATACTGCCGAAAAATCTTCCGTGCAATTCTTTTGTTTCCATATACCTTGACTGTGATTGTGTCGTAAGAAAATCGTTTTTCAACTCCTTTATTAAGTCGCTGTTATAAAAAACAGAATTACATTCAAAATGCAGATAAAGGCTTCTGTAATCAAGATTTACACTTCCCACCGTACATATTTTTTCATCGATTATGCACGCTTTGGCATGCAGAAATCCGGGCGTGTATTTATATATTTTAACCCCGTGTTTCGAGAGTTCTTCCGCATATGACAGTGTAAATTTATAAATAAGTTTTTTATCGGGTATTCCGGGTATTATTATTCTTATATCGACACCGCGAGATGCGGCACGTATAAATGCTTCCTTTAAAGAATCGGGTATAATAAGATAAGGAGTATAAAAATATGCGGTTTTTTCCGCTTGTGCAAGCATGTCTATAATAATTTTATTACTTACAGGCTCGTCGCTTGCGGGAGAGTCGTAATAAGAAAATATATAGCCGTCTGATTTTTTATCTTTGAATTCATTTTTCGAGGGGAAATATAAATCTGATATGTCTATCTTATCTTTTGAATAGGCATTCCAGAAAAGGACAAACATTTTTGTGTAATCGATTACCCCTTCCCCCTCGAATTTAAATCCTATATCTTTCCAATGTCCGAATCTGCTTTTTACGTTTATATATTCATCGCCGATATTAACGCCGCCTGAAAAACACACTCTGTTATCTATTATGGTCATTTTTCTGTGGTCGCGGTTGTTAAGCGTCATTTTTATAAATACGAGCGCATTGAAAGCCTCACATTTTATCCCTTTCGATATAAGCCTTCTTCTGTCGCGCTTTGAAAAAGTAGATATGCTTCCTATATCGTCATAAAGAACTCTGACATCAACTCCTTCTTTAACCTTTTCTTCAAGTATTTTTATTATAGAATTCCAGAACTCACCGACGGAAATTATAAAATACTCCATATAAATAAATTTTTCGGCACGTTTCAGTTCGGAAATCATGTCCTTAAACATATAATCGCCGAGAGGATAAAATACGGGATTTAGTGCTTTTGAGGGAAGTGCGCCCGTCATTTGCTCTGCCATTTTGAGTGTGCCCAAAAATCTTTTATCCGAATAAAACGCATTATCCGGAATTCTTTCTGTTTTATCCATCACTATATCGGCCTTGTTTCTGTCAATTTTTTTAACGACAATTCTTGCGGCCCGTTTATTGCCGCTCGCCAGATACATCCAAGTTCCGATAAAGGGAAATATCATTATCACGATAATCCACATCGTTTTATAATTCGACTCGTCGCGATTATTGACAATAAACAATAGTATGAGTATTTTTAATGCCAACAATATAATTTGCAGATAAATTGCAAAATTGATAAGCAAAGAAAAAAGCAATATATACCATAAAAGTTGCAGCGCAACCGCAGGAATAAGCATCAGTAATCTTGCAAGAACTTTTCTCATTTTTCTCCTTTGATTTTATATGAAAGCAATAAAATCCTCTTATGCTTATAATAGTTTAATTTGTTCATTATATCATTATTTATAAAAAATTTCAATATTTTTATTTTAAATGGCATATTAAAATAAATTTTTCGTGCACAGTAGTAATATAATAAAAAAATAACATTTATAATGCAGATATTTCCATTTAAAACTTTCCGCCCGCGGATTCGTACCCGCGGGCGGAAAGTTTTAAAGAAATACTTTGATTATGTAAAATTTTATTGTTAAATTCCGCTGACTGGAATTAAGGATATAAAAATACTAAGCATAATAGACAAAGTAAGAAAATTTATGCTTTATATTTTGCCAAAACAGCGTCAATCTGCGCTCTGGGTTTTACGCCGACAAAAGACTCCGCTATCTTCCCGTTTTTGAATATCATTACTGTGGGGATACTCATAATCTGAAAGTATGATGCGAGTTCTTCCTCATCGTCAACGTTGACTTTACCTACCTTAATGCTGCCCTCGTAGTCCTTTGCTATCTCCTCGATAACAGGCGCGAGCATGCGGCAGGGACCGCAACATGAAGCCCAGAAATCTACCAGAACGGGTTTTTCCGACTGCATTACTTCTTTTTCAAAATTATTTTTTGTCAATGTGATTTCCATAATATTCTCCTTTTTATCCGATGAACGGTTCTCTTTTTTATACATATTATAGCAATTATTTATAAAAATGTATGTAACTAAGTCACATAGTTTAGTTTTTTTGAAAAATATTTTTTCTAAAATAATCTTACGATAAAAAACTAAAAATAGTACGAAACCAGACACTCACCAACGGACAAAGCCGTAAAAAACAAATTTATTCGGTAAAAGAGCGTAATTTTTCAATGTCTTTAACCGTAATTTTCCCCCGTTCGTAATTAATTATTCCCGCGCGGGAAAGTCTTTTCAGAGTTCTTGCCACCACTTCACGGGCGGAACTTGTCTGACGCGCTATTTCTTCCTGAGTCTTCTCTATTTCATTTTTGCCGGCAACCGACAATTCTTCGATAAGGTAATCCGCAAGACGTTTTACGTAACTATCAAATAAAATTTGCTGAACCGAACGCATGGCGGAAGAAAATCTGTCAATAAGAAGTTCATAAGAATAACACCTGAAATTGACGTTACTCTCCGTAAGCCGCGCAAAAGCGCGCGAATTAAGAATAAGAAGTTCGCAGTCTTTTTCTTCCGAAACATGAGTTTCAAAAGTTATGTAACTGAGAACGCACGAAGCAGTCAATGCACAGCATTCTCCTTCATAGACTCGGAAGAGCGTTATTTCCCTTCCCTCTTCCGAAACCATATAAGCGCGTATTTCACCGCTAATAAGCATTATCATGCCCAGACATTCGCCTTCGCTCACGGGCTTACCTTTTAAAACTTTTCGGGTGCTTATATTTGCTGAAAAATATTCTTTTTCTTCTTCCGAAAAAAAGTCATAAAACCCTGCTTTTTTGAAAAAAGAAATGTAATTATCGGTAATTTTATCTGCATTCATGTTTTCCGCAACCGTGCTCTCCGCATTTATGTTCACTTCCGCCGTGTTCATGCTCGTGATGAGAACATTTTACATCGGGATTATAGGTGAGTTTTCCCTCTAACAGGGCACTAACCGCGCAATCTGCGTTTCCCGTAACTCCGCCGTAGAGCGTAATTCCTCTTTCCTCTAATGCCGTGCGCGCTCCGCCGCCAATTCCGCCGCAGATAAGCGCGTCGATTTTATTATTTGCAAGAACAACCGCAAGAGCACTGTGACCGCTTCCTTCGGCAGAAATTATCTCTTCATTTTCTATTTTCCCGTCTTCTACGGTATATACCTTAAACTGTTCGGTATGTCCGAAATGTTGAAAAACATTACCGTTTTCGTAAGCAACAGCAATTTTCATAATATCTTTTTATCTCCTTTTCAGGTATTTTATTTACTAACTTTTATACGTTTACATTAATAATTATATACGTAAATAATTAAATGTAAACTGAATAAGCACTTAATTTTATAATCAAACACAAATTAATAAAATGCGCGGCAAGAAATTTTCCTTGCCGCGCACCCTTAAAGAACAAATTAAAAATTTACAGTTATACTCAATTATGTGTTAACTTTTTACATAAGCATAACGAATTTTTGTAAACAAAAAATTCTGCACCCGCTTAATCAAAAATTGAATACGTCTTCCGGCAAACGATTGCTTTCAGTAAGAATATTATTACTAACTATCTCTGCAACGCTCATTGTCGGTTCCGAATAAAAATTCTTCATTTTCATATCTCCTTTTAATATTATATTGCAAATTTTCTTTTTTAACTTTTTAAGCAACCGCCAAAAGTACTTTGGCCGCTTCTATCTGATAAGCGATAAGCGCTCTAGTCAAATCTTTTAATGTTTCTTGGCTTTCAGAATTTGAAATGACACGGTTTGCATATACATAAGCGCTGTAAGTTACCGAAGGCCCGTAAACTTTTTCTCCGTTGTCTATATAATAGGCTTTAACGGTTATCTTCCTGTCAAGATTCTTTGCGGCAAGACCAGGAATAACTCCTTCAAAGTAACCGTCTTCTCTGACAGTAAGCTCTACCGAGCCGGATATGGAACCGTCAACCGCGTATTCAAGATACAACGCCTTGTCTTTAAGAGTTTCGTCAACATTAAAGGCAAATACATATTGTACCGCTCCGTTTAATTCCATTGTCGCCGAATAAGCGGTAAAGCCGTTAAGACTTCCGTTTTCGGGATCCATAACAACATCGTGCCCGCTTAAAACCGAATCGTCAAATTCGGTAGGCTCAAAACCTTCGTTCATAAGCGTCGCCTCTTTATAATTAAACTGTATCTGTGCCGCCGCGCCGTAATTCATGAGAGCCGCAACGAGTTTTCCTACCGTCGGATCGTTCTTCTTATTCTGCGCATATATAAGAGGACTATATTCAACAACGTTCTGAGTACCGAATATATATTCGCCGTTCACAATCGCATAAATAACGGTAAACTGAATGTCGCCCATATTTTTTGCCGCTATACCGTCGGTAACCGCTTCAAACCTGCCGTCGTCTCTCTTTACGAGTTTAATATTCTGTAAAGCGGCTGAAATATTGTAATTGATAGCGTCATCCATATTGTCGAATACGAGAATACCCATCTCATAATTTTCCATAAGTTCGGTCGCCGTAGCAAAATAAACTATGTTAACTATCTCGTTAAGTTCGAGCGTTGCGCTTGTGATTTTAAGTCTGTCGGTTTTACCCGTCTCTTCCACACCGTATTTTCCAGTACTTTCGTCGTATTTTGGTTCAAATCCGAGTGCGCAATACTTGCTGTCGAGCGCCTGATAGAACTCTCCGCCCGAAACCGCAATGGCTCCGTCTCTCGCCACATCCTGTGCATTGAGCGGTTTTTCAAAAGTACCGCCCTTTATCGCTATTGTGCTGTTGACGGGATCGTTATAGTCGCTTCCTATCCAAACCGAATAAGACTTACCTGTGAAAACACCGTCGTTTACGGTAACTGCAGCCTGCATGGGATCTTCACCGACACCATCGTTAGACACATATAATCCGTAATATTCGCTCGAAGAGTAACTTCCGCCGTTTACTACGGCTGTTCCCGAGTCAATACCCAATCCGCCGTGTGCACCTATAACCGTAACTTCTTTACCTTGCGCGGGAGTAATTTTAATTTCTCCCGTAGATATAATTGAATATACTCTTCTGTTTACGCTTTCAAATCTTCCGCCGGTTATAAGCGCGATGCCTGAATTATTAAGACATCCCGGTCCGTGCTGATCGCCGGACGTGCCCACATAAACAGTATTGAACGTACCGCCGTTTATAATGAGATCGGCTTCGTTCCATATAGCGGCGCCGCCGTTAGAGTCGCACGAAACGAAAGTACCGCTTTCTATCGTGAGATTACCGCTTCCGAGATTCTGTATGCCGCGGGCGGTTATCTTCCCTTTTCCGACACTGTCTTCAATAACGAGCGTTCCGTAGTTATTTATAGCGTAAAGGCTTCTATCGCCTGTTTTGACAACCGTTATGTTTTTGCCGTTAAGGTCGAAAGTCAAATTCTGATTTTCACCGACTTCAATCGTTTGGGAAAGTACGGTGTTTTCCAGAAGCGTTACTTTTGCGCCGTCATTAGCGGCGGCAAAAGCCTCGTTAAGCGTAGCATAATACTGTCCGCCGACTTCTGCCGTTTTAACTATTACCTTGCCGCTCTCGTCTCTGAAAAGATTATCTGCAAGTTCAAGTTCTACGTCGGACGCGACCTGTAAAGTAGCGTTTTCGGCAAATCCCGGTCTGCCGGCAGAAGTGGTTATTTCCACCTTGCCGCTTACCGTAACTCCCGATTCCACCGTAACGCTTACGCTCGGATAATTTGCGTAATAGCAAACGTCAAACGCAACGCCGTTTGTGCCGCCGTTTATGACCTTTGTGCCCGCTTTAAGCACTGTTTCCCCGTTATTGTTCGATAAAGTATAAGTGACGAATCTGTCGGGATTATTAAGATTCAACTCAATATTTTCCAAAGTAAGATCAGAATAGTTCTGAATAAGAATTGCCGCCTTGGTACTTTCTATCTTACCGTTTTTAAATGTAAGAGCAGAATCTTTTAATAACTGGAATCCGTTGGTCTCCGTTCCCGCGGAACCTACTGTTGTCCCGTCAATAAGATAGGTAAATCCGCCGAGATCGAAAGTAAAGTTGCTTCCCGAAGGAACTTTAATTCCGTTACCTCTCGCGTTTCCGAGAAGAGTTATGGTCTGACCGTTTTCAACCGCGGCAAAAGCCTCTTCCAAAGTGTTGTATACGGTATCGGTTTCTTCTATACGTGCAACGCCTTCGGATACGGTCGTAACGCCGTCAACGGTTACAAGTTTTGATCCCGCCGCAACGTAACTTAAAGGTATTTCAGACGAAAAACTTCCGTTTTCCACCGATATTGCAGGATTTTCAGACCCCGTCGCAGTATATCCCGCAAGCGCGCTCGTTCCTGCCTGTTCAGATATAATTTTGCCGCCGTAAATATTTGCAACAGGTATTTTTCCGTCATGATA
Organism: uncultured Clostridia bacterium; assembly: GCA_944376035.1. Classification (GTDB taxonomy): domain Bacteria; phylum Bacillota; class Clostridia; order Christensenellales; family Borkfalkiaceae; genus UBA1259. The sequence continues at coordinate 10,099 of CALWBJ010000159.1, forward strand.
ACCGCAAGAGTCTATGACAATACCGTCCCCTGTCGCGTACGCCCCGTTTCCGCTGGGTTCATACTCACTGAACTCGCCGTTACCGGTAATAACTCCGTTATATACATTGAGCGAACCGCCTTTCATATATATCGCAGTTGTGCCTTCTATAACTCCGCCGTAAACGTTCATAATTCCGTCCTGCGGATGATATACAGCCATGTTTGTTGCCGATATTACTTCTGCACCATCATATATGTTGATTTCGGTTCCGGAATTAGTACCGTTACCCATGATACCGACATAATTTCCGTAAAGTTTACCTTTTACGTCAAGGCTTGAATAACTTGCCGTCGATACCGGAACCTGCGCTTTTATAGTTACATTTTCTCCGACCGTAACTTTTTTGGCATATGAACTTTCATAGAAACAAATACCGCATACAGGCTTTGATAAATTTTCCGTACTT
>CALWBJ010000160.1 GCA_944376035.1 uncultured Clostridia bacterium
AACCTGGCGTTAATAAACGCCAGGCCTAAAAAAGTTTTGCATTACCAGACACCGCAAGATTTGTTTGAACTAAATCTTAAAAAGTGTTGCTCTTAGTTTGACAATTCATCGTAACTAAATTATTTAAAACGCAATGCACTGAAAATATTTTCAGATTAAACGGACGCTATGACAATAAAAATATAGACACAGAACAGTAAATTATAAGAGACAAAGCGTCGACTATCGTAGTTATAAACGGACTTGCGACTACCGCAGGGTCAAGTTTGCATTTTTTTGCGAGAAGGGGGAGAAGACATCCCACAAGTTTTGCCATGACGATAGTGATAAAAAGAACTCCAGATACTATCGCCGCAATTTTAACCGTAACTCCGTTATAAAGTCTGTCTATAAGCATAAGTTTAGCAAAGCATACGGCTGCGACCGAAACCGCTAATAGAAGTGATGCGCGGAACTCTTTCCATACAATTTTTAAAACATCCTTAAAACCTACTTCACCGAGCGCCAATGCACGAATTATTGTTCCCGATGACTGACCGCCCGCGTTACCCGCCGTATCCATCAGCATAGGGACGAAAGCGTATAAGACCGCGCCGCTTGCGAGCGCGCTCAATGCGTGTTCGTATCCCGAAAGAATCATGCTGGTGAATGTTGCCGAAATCATAAGGAGCAAAAGCCAGGGTATTCTCGCTTTCCATATACTGAAAACCGATTGTTTCAGATATGGCTTTTCGTTAGGAAGTATTGCCGCCATTTTCTGAATATCTTCGGTCGCTTCCTCTTGAAGAACGTCTACCGCGTCGTCAACGGTAACAATTCCGACAAGGCAGCCTTCCTTATCAGTTACGGGCAGGGCAAGATAACCGTATTTTTGGAATTTTAATGCGACTTGCTCTTTATCTTCAAGCGTTTCGACCGTTACGGGACTTGCGCTCATTATGTTTTCGATTATATCGGATTTATCCGCTAAAAGCATATCTTTTACCGTAACCACGCCGATAAGTTTCTTTTTTGCGCCCGTTACGTAACAGGTGTAAATAGTTTCTTTATTTATTCCCGTTTTACGGATTTTATCAAAAGCCCTATCAACGCTCATTCCTGCCGAAAAAGAAATGAACTCGGGAGTCATTATACTGCCTGCCGAATCGTCGGGATATTCTAAAAGTTCGTTAATTTGCTTTCGGTTTTCGGGGTCGGAGTTTTTAAGTATTCTTTTTACTACGTTTGCGGGCATTTCCTCGATTATATCGACCGTGTCGTCAAGGAACATGTCATCTATAACCGCTTTCAGTTCTTTGTCGGTAAAGGCTTTTATCAGTTTTTCCTGAGTATCCGAATCAGTCTCTATGAACACGTCGCTGGCAAGTTCTTTGGGTAAAAGTCTGAAAAACATGATTTGTTCTTTTTCATCCAGCCGTTCTTCCAAAAACACCGCTATGTCGGCGGGCTCCATATCGAGGAGTAAAATTCTCAGGTCGGCAAATTTACGATTTTCAAAGCAATAAGAGAGTTTTTCGTAAAGCATTTCCATTTCTTCTGTCATAAGTTACTCCTTCCGCGCGGAAAAAATAAAAAACCCGCGCGCTTATCTTGCGGCAGGCTCGAAAATATATCTTTGAATACTCAAAGTATAACCATACGGGCTTTAACTCCGCAGGGCTGTGTAATTGCGTTAAATCACGCCTTGTTTTCGACGTGGTTTGTTAACCATCTGACAGTGTCTCCACCGTTTCGCGGCAGCAATCCGTATCCCTGTGGTAGCCTTACCTACCGGACAATAAGTTGTATTTAAAGTTTACACTTTAATCTTTTGATTGTCAACACATTTTATGCCTGTGAAAAATTTTTTGTTAAAATTTAATCTTTCCGCGTCGGTAAAATCATTGAGGACGCTCCTCGCCGTCTGATTGTAAATCGTATATTATATTCCTGTTTTCTTCGCGCAAAGCAAGAATAAACCCTTCATATTTATCGGGGGATATGATTATTACCGAATATTTTGCGTCTTTATAATATATTACAAGTTTGTCGCTTTTTTTAAAATGAGTAATCTGCACTATATCGTCGGTACTTACGGCGGAGCGTATAAAGCCGAAATATGAATATAGTTTTTTGTCTTTTATTACGTATTTGCCGTAGACTGCTACGGAAACGGCAAAAGCCAGAAGACCGCCGTTAACAACAACAATCAAAAAATATATCACGGCTTTATAAACTCCGTGTTCGACGTAACTAAAAAAATTGTAAATGTTATAACACAGTCCGCCTGTTAGTAATAATATAACCAGCGAGAGCAGTACCCAAACCGAAGTCGAATAATAAAATCTGAATTTTTTCATCTGATACTCCTGATTTATAATTTTAAAATTTAAAGCGACAATTTAAATATATTTTAATACATTTTCAATATAAAATCAACTTCATATATGATTTTACGATTCATAAACAGACAATAGAATCAATATAATAATTTTCCCTGACAGATAATTGTCGTAATTTGTCAATTTCCATGAATAAGGCGGCGTTAATAATAAAGGGCGTACCGCACTTAGAAAGTACGTCTTTTTCGGTACAGATATCCGATTATACTTGCAAAATTTCAGTATATATTATATAATTAAACGGAAAAAACTTCAATGTCGGAGACTTTACGGTTAAACAGGAAGGTCTCTATACGTAGCAGGAGAAAATATGGTAAAACTTATAGAAAAAGGCGTTATTCTCAAAAACGGCAAACTTGTAAAAGCCGGTTCTTCCGATTGCGGAAGAGAAAAAACCATGACTTATAAAATACTTTCCGCGCACGATACTTCGGATGAAAAGGGTAAACTGAAAATAAAATTCGACGAAATAACTTCTCACGATATAACTTACGTGGGTATAATACAGACGGCAAAAGCGAGCGGGCTTAATAAGTTCCCCATTCCTTATACGCTCACTAACTGCCATAACTCGCTTTGCGCGGTAGGCGGAACAATCAACGAAGACGACCATGTGTTCGGACTTTCCGCGGCGAAAAAATACGGCGGTGCTTTCGTTCCGCCGCACCTTGCGGTTATTCACCAGTATATGCGCGAGATGCGTGCTTTTGCGGGCGCTATGATACTCGGTTCCGATTCTCATACCCGCTACGGCGCGCTCGGTACGCTTGCCGTCGGCGAGGGCGGACCCGAACTCGTTAAACAACTTTTAGGCAAAACTTATGATATAGATTATCCCGAAACCGTTGCGGTATATCTTAAAGGTAAATTGAGGCGCGGAGTAGGACCACACGACGTGGCGCTCGCGCTTGTAAAAGCCACGTTTAAGAGCGGTTTTGTCAAAAACCGCGTGCTTGAATTTATAGGCGACGGCATTAAAGGTCTTTCTATGGATTTCAGAAACGGTATCGACGTCATGACCACGGAAACCACCTGTCTTTCATCTATATGGATAACCGACGAAAAGACCCGTGAGTATTATGCCGCGCACGGCAGAGAAGAGGCTTATAAGGAACTCAAACCCGAAGACGGGGCGTATTACGACAGGGCGGTGATAATCGATTTAAGTAAAGTCGAACCGATGATAGCCCTTCCTTTCCACCCGTCCAACGCCTATACTATAAGGGAATTTCTGTCCCGTCCTTACGAACTTTTAAAAGAGTGCGAAGAGGCAGGCAAAAAACTTCTTAAAAACGGAGATTTCAAACTTACCGATAAGATTAAAGACGGTAAAGTTTACGTAGAACAGGGTATAATAGCGGGCTGCGCGGGCGGTATGTATGAAAATATTGCCGAAGCGACCGAAATTTTGAACGGCGCGCCCATAAATAACAGCGACTTTACGCTCGACGTCTATCCTTCCAGCCAGCCAGTTTATAAAGGACTTATGGATAACGGATACATAGGAAGGCTTATGGAAGACGGAGCGGTAATCAAGACGGCGTTTTGCGGACCTTGTTTCGGTGCGGGCGACGTACCGAGCAACAACGGGCTTTCCATAAGACATACTACAAGGAACTTTGAGAGCCGCGAAGGCAGTAAGCCGGCGAGCGGTCAACTTGCGGCGGTCGCGCTCATGGACGCAAGAAGTATCGCGGCAACCGCGCTTAACGGCGGCGCTATAACTTCGGCTATGGATATAGCATATTCAAAGAAAATCAAAAAATACAGGTTCGACGATAAGATTTACCGTGCGAGAGTGTTTAACGGCGTAGGAAGCGCGGACGAAAAATCGTCGCTCAAATACGGCCCTAATATTGCCGACTGGCCGAAAATGGAGAGCCTTAAAGAAAACTTGCTTTTAAAAGTAGTCTCTGTACTTCATGACCCCGTAACCACTACCGATGAGCTTATGCCTTCGGGCGAGACTTCGTCTTACAGGTCAAATCCTCTTAAACTCGCCGAATTCGCTCTTTCGAGAAAAGACCCGGGTTACGTTTCCCGTGCCAAGGCGGTTAAAGAAGAAGCATTCCCCGAGATTAAGAATATTGATAAGGAAAACTGCACTTACGGCAGCGTTGTTTGCGCCGTAAAGCCGGGCGACGGTTCGGCAAGAGAGCAGGCTGCATCCTGCCAGAGGGTTTTGGGCGGCGTAGCAAATATAGCCTGCGAATACGCTACAAAACGTTACAGAAGTAACCTTATTAACTGGGGAATGATACCTTTCCTTGCCGATAAAAACGATTTTAATTTAGGTGAATATATATATATAGAAAACGTAAGAAAGAAAATCGAAAACGGCGACAAAGAGTTTAAGGCAAGAGTAATAGGCGAAGACGGCTCCGAAAGGGAAACGGTTTTAAGGCTCGACCCGCTTACTCCGAGCGAGAAAGAAATAATAAAGAAAGGCTGTCTTATAAATTATTACAAAGATTAAGCGGCAAGCATGCTTTCCTCGATACCGGAATGAAAAAGATACGGATTATTATTTGTTAAACGCAGTTGAGTATTACGCCCGATAACGCTGAAAACATAACTACAAATTAAAAAACGCCGCCCCCGACGGATACTTCCGTCGGGGGCGGCTATTTTCAAGTTGATTTCGAAATATTGCGATTAAACTGATTAAAGCGGGGACGCGACGTACTAAACGTAACTTTTCCTCGTCGTCTTTTTTAATTTTCCAATTTATTTTCGTTTTTAAAATTAAGTTTGTTGATTTCGTTGTTAACACCTTTGGAAGATAAAACTATAACTCCGATTACCAACAATATTGCAACATCAATAAATACGTAACTATTATAAGCTAAACTGTAAAGCCATACGTTTGAGCCTCCCGCATATGCGCCGAAAGCGAATACGCCCGATATAAGGTGGGAAAGATAGCGTAGCGAGCCGGCTAAGACCGCACCAAGTGTAAATTTAACCTGCGGTAAGCGGTCAAGGTTTTGAACTTTGCCGAATACGCCTGCAAAGCCGAGCATGGCAAAAGCTACGGGGTAGTCGAGAAGAAATTGTGCAGGGTGAATAATGTAAGGATCCTGAACAGCTTGAAGCATTCCGTAAATAGAGCCTACGATAAGTCCTTTTTTAGGTCCGTAAATATAAGAGAAAAGCATAACGGGAAACATACTGGCAAGCGTTACAGAACCGCCCTGCGGCATTTCAAAAAGTTTTACGTATGAGAGAGCAAAAGAAAGCGCGGTGCAAATACCCGCAATCGCAATGCAATGGGTGTCAAAGCCTTTTTTGTCTTTTTTTCCTAATAATAAAGCTGCTGCTATTGAGCCTATTATGAGTACGGCAGATAAAATATAAAGAGCCCAAGAGCTGAAACCTGCGCTTTCATCTGTATAATATCCGTCGCCGACTATGTTTTTAGCAAAAAAGACAGCTATTAACACAAGAGTAATAATGAGAGAAATCACGCAGACCGTGCCGGCAATAATGCTATATAGCTTTTTTGCTTCCGGACGTTTAATGTTTACTATGAATAAACCCGCAAAAGAGAACAACATTATACTTAAAGTGATGACGGCAGGAATAAACATATATGGAACGATGTCTTTCGACACCCATTTATCTTCAAGATATGCTGGGTCGTAGTGTTTTACTATTTCCATGACAAGCACGGAAACTGCCATAACGAGCGCATAAACGAAAAAAGCATAAAAAGCTATTTTTACGTATTTTTTAAATATTCCGTTTTTGATGAACACACAATCTACGAGAAGTAAAATAAGCCCGGTTAGCACAAGTGCACCAGCTATGGTGACGGTACCCCAGATTACATACGGTTCTGCTACATCGATGGCGTAGGTTGTTAGTAAGTTAAAAGACATATATTATTTCTCCTTCTATCCGCTATAAAGTAAAAAACGCGCCCGAAAAGGGCGCGCAGACGACAAGTTTTACTTCACTTTCCCTTCAAGCATGATCTTGCGGGTTCCGATGGTGTAATCTCAGCCGATAAAGGCACCCATAGCGAATATGTAAATTTTTTATACGCATATAATATCACTAAAAAAACCTTGCGTCAAGCAAAAATATATGCTACAATTTAAAAACCGAAACATATTTTTTCGGTTTTTTGTTTTTTATTTTTTAATTTTTTTGATTTGAAATATAAATTCAACTTAGAGTTTTTTACACGCGGTCAGCGAAGGGGCAAAAAATCATTAACGGTATTATAAAAGGAGAGTTATGTTTAAATTCTTTGCATATCTGAACAGAATGAAAAATATAAAGCGTTGGTCTCTCATGCGCTCGGTGCGTGAGGAAAACATTATGGAACACAGTCAGCAGGTGGCTGTTATAGCGCATGCGCTGGCACTTATAAACAATAAAATCTTCGGCGGCAATATAAATATAGAAGATACCGTGCTTCTGGCGCAATACCATGAGGTGGGTGAGGTCATAACCGGCGATTTGCCTACGCCCATTAAATATTTTAATCCCGAAATTAAAAACGCTTATAAAGACCTAGAAAAGAATGCGTGCGAGCGTATTCTCGGTATGCTTCCCGAAAGTCTTACGGAAGATTACAGAAAATACGTTGTCCCCGATGAAAACAGTGCCGAATATAAACTGGTAAAATATGCGGACAGGCTTTCGGCGTACCTCAAATGCGTCGAAGAAGTATCCGCAGGAAACTCAGAGTTTAAAAAAGCGCTTAAATCCATAGAAAAAGAACTTAAAAATTCTGACAGTAAAGAGGTCGAATATTACATGCGCGAGTTTGTCCCCGCATATTCTCTATCGCTCGATGAGTTAGACTAAAATAAAAAACAGGTATTTGTGCAGATTTTACATAATACGATAAAATATTTATAAAAAATGCCTATTGTAAAAACGCATCGATTGTAGTAAAATATAATAGTAAATTTAGGTCCGCTAAAGAATAAGGACTTTTGGAGGAAAATTATGGCAAGTTTGGAACTCAAAAACATTTATAAGGTTTATCCGTCGGGAGTAACGGCAGTTACCGACTTCAATCTCGACATACAGGATAAGGAATTTATCGTATTCGTCGGACCTTCCGGTTGCGGTAAATCTACCACACTCCGTATGATAGCGGGTCTTGAAGAAATCACTTCGGGCGAACTTTATATCGACGGCGTACTGGTTAACAACCGCGCGCCCAAAGACAGGGATATAGCAATGGTTTTCCAAAACTACGCTCTTTATCCGCACATGACGGTTTATGACAATATGGCATTCGGTCTTAAACTCCGTAAAATGCCCAAACCTCAGATTGATCAGAGAGTTAAAGAAGCCGCAAGGATACTCGGTATCGAGATGTACCTTTCAAGAAAGCCGAAGGCGCTTTCTGGCGGTCAGAGACAGCGTGTCGCGCTCGGTCGTGCGATAGTCCGTGAACCGAAGGTATTCCTTTTGGACGAACCGCTCTCTAACCTCGACGCGAAACTTCGTTCTCAGATGAGAACCGAGATAACTAAACTTCATAACAGGCTTGCCACGACGTTTATTTACGTTACGCACGACCAGGTCGAGGCTATGACCATGGGTACGAGAATAGTCGTTATGAAAGACGGTTTCATGCAGCAGGTCGATACTCCTATCAATCTTTACGATCACCCCATAAATCAGTTTGTTGCGGGATTTATAGGCACTCCTCAGATGAACTTCTTTGCGGGAAAACTTACCGGAACGAAGAACAAAGTTTATGTGGAATTCGGCATGGAAAAAGTTGCGCTTCCCAAAGAGAAATCCGAACTTATCTGCAATCTTGACCAGTATCTCAATACCGGTAAAGAAATCATTTTCGGTATCAGACCCGAAGATATACACGATAATGAAAGAATCATCAACGAAAGCGGTCTGCCTACCATTGAAGTAAAGGTAGACGTTGTGGAAGCGCTCGGCTCAGAGACTTTGCTATACTGCAAGACCAGAACGGAAGAAACCGAGGAAGACGATACCATCAAGAGTATAGTTGACGATATAAGCAACCTTACCGCAAAAGTCGATTCGCGTTCGACGACCAAAGCGGGCGATACCGTTAAAGTTGCACTCGATATAGAGCATTGCCATCTTTTCGATAAAGAGACCGAGATAACTCTCCTTGCGCGCAGCAAAGAGAATAAAGGTGAAATCGAAGCGTTACAGCAGGCAAAAGCCGAAGAAGTAGAGGCGAAAGCGGCTGCCGAGGCTGCTAAGGCTGCGGAAGAAGCGGCTAAACCTGCCAAGAAATCATTCTTCAGCAAATTCAAGATTAAGAAATCGGCCCCCGAAGCACCTGCAGCCGACGCTGCTACACCGGAGGAAGACGCTGTTAATGAGGAAAAGACCGAAGAAGCGCCTGCCGAAGAGGATAAGAAAGACTGATATCAATAATCAATTATGACTTTTTCGCGTTAAGGCGCGGAGATATTATCATAAAAAGATATTTTGTGGGTTTGTAGATTAAATATATCTTTGAAGTGACAATATGGCAAAGTCAAAAAAGTTAATTGATATAAGTAAATGAGTTATTTTTTAAACTTTAAAGAACATAGTATATTAAATTAGGAAATTGAGATAATTTCTCACCCTCGCCGCGCGAAAGCGCGGCGAGGGTGAGTTTGTTTTCGGTATAAATTTGTTTTGATGAATTTTTGATTGAAATATTCCGGAAAACTGAAAAAACCGGGATTCAGGTTTATGCAGTAAAGTATTAAGATAGCGATTTATTACAGAAAGTACAAAAGACGTCAAAATTCATGTAAAAATATCTGAAAAGTAAAAAAAATTTCATAGTCGGTCAAAAATAGGCTTGGATTTTTGAGATTTTATGGTAAAATATGATTATGATTGATATTATTTTAGATGCTGTTAAAGACGCCTTGTTTATTTTTCCTTTTCTGTTTCTTATATATATGTTAATGGAAGTTTGGGAAGGCGCTCGCAATAAGGAAAAAATAGAAAAAGCGCTTGCGGGAAGATGGGCGCCCGCCGTAGCCGCATGTACGGGTATTATTCCCGAATGCGGTTTTTCGGTCATGTGCGCAAAACTTTATGATACCGGTTTTATAAGAACGGGTACGCTTATAGCCGCATTTATTTCCACAAGCGACGAAGGTCTTATAATTTTACTCTCGGGCGGCGCTGACGTTTATACTATCTTAACTCTTGTTGCATTCAAGATAATCTTTGGGTGTTTTGTAGGACTTTTACTGAATATGACTGTAAAATTCGATAATACACATGTTTGCCCCCCGAAGGGTCGTTGTATAGAATGCGGAGAGGAGCACGGCGGTATTTTTGATGAAATGGTTATTCATCCTTTTTATCACTCTGCAAAGACCTTTATATATATATTTGCCGTAAATATAATATTCGGGTTGCTTCTTTACTGGATCGGAGAAGGCGCGGTCAATCAATTCATATCGGGCAGTGAGACAGTCCAACCGCTCATAACGCCGATTATAGGCCTTATACCCAATTGTGCGTCATCCATTCTGCTTGCAGGCGCTTATCTTAACAATGCAATAGGATTTTCCGGACTGCTTGCGGGGCTTACCGCAAATGCGGGAATTGGTCTTGCCGTCCTGGTCAAAAATCCCGAAAACCGCAAAAAAGCCGTTTTTATATTGTTAATTTTATATCTATCGGGCGTAACGATAGGATATTTGTCAATGATATAAAGTTTTAATTTTATACTATTCTCTGATAATGCGCTAATTCGGGTATTTTTTATAATTACGTTGAAAATTTTTTGAAAATAGGGTATAATTACAAAGTAAAATATCAAGGCTAAGCAATTCAAGGCTCTTTTTGATAATTTATCAAGTTGTGATTTGTAATTTTTTATAAACACATGATAAGATTTTCGTCTTGTTTGCCAAAAATAAAGGGGCTTTTTAAATTCAGAGTTTTATAATTTTTGCGCCGATAAATACATAAAAATTGATTTACTTAAAAATTAAAAAGGGATAATAAGATGAAGACATCCGAGAAAAAAGAAACGGGCGATTTTTTATTTTTTATTGACCGCATCAAGGAGAAAACGGATATTGACACGACGGTTTTTTCCGATAAGGGATTGTTGATTGCGGGAGGGATTCCCGGTGAAACGCTTAAAGACTGTTCGGACAATTTGCGTTCGGATGAGAATTATACTTACTTTCCTTTAAGATATAAAAATAAAAATTATATCGGAAGAATAGGCGTGGGCGGAGAATCAGGCAGAAAATACGCATACCTTATAGGTGAACTTGCCGAAAACTTCTTTTTTAAAGAAACAGACCTGTCTGTTTCGGGATTTTATAAAGCCATACTTTTCGGAGAACTCAATTATTCACAATTAAGACGCTATTCGGTCAAATATTCTGTACCGGATACTCCGTGTTTTGTGATGATAATAAGCGTCAGTAAAGGCTCTGTAAGCGACATTATGAGCGTTATAACCAATTACGGTAACGACGAATACTTTTTTGTCGTAGCGATAGACGACAGTCAGTGCGCCTTTATAAAGTTTGTGAACGATAATGAATATGAGTTTCAATCTTCCACGGAATATGCGGAAATGCTTAAACAGTCGGTTTATGAGGAACTGGGCATTCCCGTAAGGATTTCCATAGGCGGGACGGTAAAGTCGGTTTACGACCTTACAAGTTCTTATCAGCAAGCGATGACCGCCGCGAGAATGAGCAAAACAATCGCTTCGAAAGGAGAAGTGCATTCTTTTAAGGAATACATACTTGTCAAAATGCTTGAAGATTTGCCCAAGTATAAGTTAAACGAATATCTTGAAATATTGCTTGACGCCAACGCCAAGGAAATATTCGAGGACTCGGAAATGATTAATACTGCCGAGGAGTTTTTAGAAAACAGTCTTAATGTAAGCGAGACGTCGAGAAAACTTTATCTTCACAGAAATACTCTTGCATACAGGCTTGACAAGATAGAAAAGGCAACGGGGCTTAACGTCAGGAAATTTTCCGATGCGGTAACTTTCAGACTCATAACCGTTTTAGCAAGACTTGTTAAATAAAGCCTTTTAAATCACCGAAAAAGGAAAATAATTGAATATGGAAAATAAAGAGCAGTCTCCAAGCAATACAACCGTCAAAAAGAGCAACAGGTTGCCCATTATAATAACCGCACTTATAACGGGCTTAATAATGTTCATTGCGGGATTTTTTACTTTTTATCTTGTTGTCGGTAAAAATGCGAGAACTGTGGGTTGGATTATAAATAGTATCGATTCTCACGGATATTTTTTTGATGAAGAAACAGGCGAAGTTAAAAAATTTACCGCCGACGATTATGCGGACGCGATTATTTCGGGACTCTTAGACAGATATTCGGATTACTATAATCGCGAAGAATATTCGGAAGTTATTTCAACCAGCAAAGGAAACAGTTTCGGGATAGGAGTAACCATAAGTAACTCGGGCGGTAAGAACGTTATATATTCCGTTATAGGTAATTCTCCTGCCGAGAAAGCGGGAATAAAACGCGGCGATATAATAACTGCCGGAGAATACGGCGGAAAGAGAAGCGAATTTTCTGCACTCGGAGATTTTACGAACTTTATAGACAGCATAGAAGAAAACGAAGAGTTTGCACTTTTCGGGGAGCGCGGCGGCGAACAACTTACTTTTACCGTTGCAAAAAAGGTGTTCCGAACCTCTTATGTCAAGTATTACGACAGCGAGAAAGCGCTTTCCTTTGTTTCCGAGGGCAGCGACCCGCTTGAAGCGCAGGAACAAGACGGCGGAATGAATGAACTTGCGGCTGATACCGCTTATATTTCGCTTGCAAGTTTTAACGGAAGTGCGGCTGACCAGATAGGCGAGGCGCTTTCATTTATGAAAGAACGGGGCAGAACAAAACTCATTTTTGATCTGAGATATAACGGCGGCGGGTACATGAACGTTTTATCGGATATAGCCGCATATCTTGTTTATGATCAAACAGATAAAACTCCCGTTATCGCTTATGCGGGATATAAAGACGGTAAAAGCGACGTTTTCCGCGCGAGCGGCGACAAATTCAACAGGGAAATAACCGATATAGTCGTGCTTGCAAATGACGGAACAGCGTCCGCGTCGGAATGTCTTATAGGTGCAATGAAATATTACGGCAGAGGTTTTGACGAAAGCAAACTTGTCATAACCAAAAACGCGGAAGGCATTGCGAGAACTTACGGAAAGGGAATTATGCAGACGACTTATTATAATTTTCTTACGGGCGAGGGAGTAAAACTTACGACGGCATACGTTTATCAGCCGGACAATAAAACCTGTATTCACGGAAAAGGCTTTGTAGTTGAAGGCGATAACGCCGTTGACGGCGACGAACAGGCGCTTTCCCGCGCCGTTCAGATATTGGCAGAGTAAAGTTCATTGTGATTATGTAAACGAGAAAATCTAATACCCAACTCCGAGCGAAGTCTCAAGTAGTTAGCGCAATGACTTTTAAGGGCAAAACAGTAGGCGGATAATATTTCAATTATAGAAATATTTATTCAGTGTGTAGACAATTTCTTTGTCCGCTATTTCGGATATGGGTTCAAGCCCGTAGGTTTTTCCCGTAGGGCTACTTTTTTCGGCATTGCCGAATACTCCTTTGAAGCCGCCGTCAAAAAGACTTTTTAATATCGGCGCGGCAGTTTCGGGATTTATATTTTGTAATGTTTTCTTAATGTCGAAAGAGTTTTCTTTTAAAGCGTTAAAAATAGGCATTAGTTTTTCTCCGCCGTACTCTTCCAGAAAAAACGACAATAAAAATTTAAGTATTTCCATATATTTTCCGTCCCGATAAATATTAAAGTAAACTTCCGTCGTTTGCCTTCATAGAATATTATATGTGAAAAATTTGTCAAAATTGAAAATTTTTGAGGAGGAAATCATGGAAGACTTTAACGATTACGCAAAAAACGCCGAAGAATTTCCGGATAAAAACCTGTTCAATCTGGTAAATTCCATTGCCGCCAAATACGACGGAAAGAGCCAGAACGAACTTCTCGCCGCGATTTACAAAGAAGCGCAGAAAGGGAAAAGGGCAGGGACTTTAACCAATGCGGAAATAGATAATTTCGCAAAAATGCTTGCACCCCTTCTGGACGACAAAAAACGTTCTATGCTTTATAAAGTAGTGGAGGAACTCAAAAAAATCTGATAAACCTTACATAATTACTTTTACCCGTTAAATATTTTGATTTTTCAGTAAAAGCGGAGTTTTTTAATTTTTCACTCCGCTTTTACGCTTTTATTTTAATATTTACCTTTTTATTTTATTTTTAAATATCGGGTTTAATATTAAGTTAAAGCGATATTTTAATTTTAAAAAGTTTTGTTTATGTAAAATTTTAACTTATTTTTAAGGACAAATCCCGCACCTGTTGCATAAAGGTATATTATCGCTCGCAAATCTTTTTTATTGCTTTTATAAAGAAGTCGATTTCTCTCGCGCTGTTCTGAACGGAAAGGCTCGCGCGAACGAGTCCGTCAGGGCTTGTGCCTAGTTTTTTATGGATGAGCGGAGCACAGTGAAGTCCGCCGCGTACCGCTATGTCGAATTCGTTATTCAGTATATCCGCCGCCTCCGAACTTTCCATTCCTTCGATTAAAAAGGAGACAATACCTGCCGGATTGGGTTTAGAATAACATTTGACGCGGCTTATATCGTAAATACCGTCTAAAAGTCTTGCCGTATGTTCGTATACGGTTTCGGAAAAGTTTATCATATTGTTTTTTATGTAGCGAAGTCCCTCGGAGAGCGCGGCTATTGCGGGGAGATTGAGCGTACCGCTTTCAAGGCGCTCGGGATAACATTCGGGTTGAGAAAGGGAAAAAGATTCGCTGCCCGTTCCGCCGTAGAGAAGGGGGGTAACGTTTGCCGTTTCGCTTAAAATCAGCATTCCGCTGCCCATGATGCCGTAAAGACCTTTATGTCCCGCGAGCGCTAGGGCGGTGATGTTGTTTTTTTCAATATTTATGTGAATGTGTCCGCCTGCCTGTGCTCCGTCAACTATAAAAAGGAGATTGTGCTTTTTTGCCAGCGCGCCTATCTCTTGAACGGGCAGAATTTTACCAGTAACGTTGGATACGGCGTTTATTACGATAAGATAAGTTTCAGGGCGTATTTTTTCTTCTATAGCCGAAATCATGTCTTTATCCGTGTCGTCAACCGTATCGAAATTTATAATTCCTTGTTTTTGCAGAGAGTAAAGAGGACGCAGAACGGAATTATGCTCATATACGGTAGTAATTACATGTCCGCCGCGGTTTACCGTGCCGAAAATGGCAATGTTAAGCGCTTCGGTACAGTTTTTGGTAAATATAACTCTTTCGGGAGTTCCTCCGAAAACTTCCGCCGCTATGCTGCGGCAGTTATAAACTATATTAGCGCCCGTTACCGAGAGCCTGTGTCCGCTTCTGCCGGGATTTGCCGAAAGATAGCGTATAACGTTTTCTGCGGCGTCGGTAACTGCTCTCGGTTTGAATCCGCCTGTCGCGGCGTTGTCAAAATAAATCATTTTTATTCTCCTTTTTCCGATTGAACGTGTAACAAAAAAAATTATTATTTAATACTATATTTTATAGACTATCCGTTCGGAATATGCAAAGGAGAAAATTTTTATGGAGTACGTAGTCGTCGCGTTCAGGTCCAGAGCGCAGACCATAAGATTTTACAGTTTTTTAAATTCCAACAATATACCCTGTGAGATAATAAATACTCCCAAAGAGGCGGGAGTCGGTTGCGGACTTAGCGTTAAAATCGATAAAAGTATGTTCGGTATTGTCAAACAGGCGTTATGGAAAATAAATCTTAACAGTTTTGCGGGATTCTTTCTCGTTCTGAACGTAAAAAACAAACGCATCGTCAGAAGTATTTAGGCCGTACGGGCGTAAAAACGCTTGTTAAACGGCGGCGTTTGTGTTAATATATTCCCGATAAGTATGAACAAGAAAACGGCAAAGGAAATTGTAGAAATCTTATCGGGAGTGTTTGAGGACAAGCCCGCTTTAAAATTTTCATCACCCTATCAACTGCTGATAGCGGTGATACTTTCCGCGCAGTGTACGGACGAACGCGTTAATAAGGTAACCGCGCGGCTTTTTGAAAAATATCCCGAACCTCGGGATGTATTGAAAATTCCGAAAGAGGAACTTGAAAAAATTATTTTTTCCTGCGGATTATATAAAAGCAAAGCCGAGCACATACTGAAAGCGACGTCGGATATTATCGAAAGGTTCGGCGGACAAGTTCCGAACGACTTAAAATCTCTTCAAACTCTTGCGGGAGTAGGGAGAAAGACCGCGAACGTGGTTTACAGTGTTGCATTTAAAGGTAACGCAATAGCGGTAGATACGCACGTTTTCAGAGTGTCCAACAGAATAGGGCTTGTAAATGCGGATAATGTGCTGAAAACAGAAAAAGGGCTCATGGCGCTCCTTGACGAGAGCGACTGGTCGAGAACTCACCATTATCTTATTTACCTCGGCAGAAGTTACTGCAAGGCGGCAAAGCCTGATTGCGACAAATGTCCCATAAGGGAAAAATGCGAAAAACATATTAAAAATAAAAAAAATATAAGGGAAAAGTCAGCGCTTAAAAAGAAAAATCTTTTAAGATAATCAAATAAAATAAAAAGTTAAAGCGCGCGCAAAAAATAAAGGTGAAAAATGTTTGTAGATAGAGCGACTATAACAATAAAAGCGGGGGACGGCGGAAGCGGCATTACTTCTTTTCTTCATTTTAAAGGTAAAGTAGGCGGCGGACCGGACGGCGGAGACGGAGGAAAAGGCGGCGATATAATTTTCGTTGCGGACAGGCATCTGACAAAT
>CALWBJ010000161.1 GCA_944376035.1 uncultured Clostridia bacterium
CCCTCCCGCCATGTTCAGAATGTTGTGCTTAATAATTTTTCCGTTCTGTATGGTTGTCATGGAATTTATCTTTTCTATCGCGGTTCGGAAGTTTGAAAAATCCCACTCTATGGGAAATCCGAACATATTGTCGTAAAATTCAATATAACTTTTACACGATGTAAGAATCATCCATATAAGCGGCAAGATGAGCGTAATGCAATATATAATAAGCACCGCGAACATAAAATAACAAAAAATCCTGTCAAAAACCTTTTTGGTCTTGTCATGCTTAAATCCGGATTCGTTAATTGTTTTTACAGACTTATCCATTACTCCGCCTCCGGTCCGAATTTTTCCATGCAATATTTAAGAAGATACGTAAGAGGCGCCATAACCAAGGACATAAGTAATCCTCCTGCCGCAATAGTGTTATAAGTGCCCGTGTTATTTCTAAGTATCTGCACCGTAAAATAATATCCCAAGGTATAAACATCCGCTTCACCGTCTGGGCCGTAGAATGTTACCAGAGCGCCCGAGTCGGCTAAAAATCCCGCAAAACCAACAACTATAAAAGTAGTGAGCGTGGGATATATTAGCGGCAGGACTATGTACCACAGTTCGGGAAACATTGTGTCTATCCCGTCAATGTGCGCGCTCTCTATAACCTCTTCGTTGATTTCGCCCATGGCGTTTGAATAAACTATAAGGCTGGTTGAAAAAGATACCCATATACCGTAGAACAGCACCGTTCCGAACCGCTTTCCGGGCTCGCTCAAAAGGTCGGGAAACTCCGCGCCTGTCAGCGCCTGCATAATTTCCGGGAGCGCGTCGCTCACTATCTTCTTAAAAAGCAGCGCTATAACCATACTTGAAACGACCTGCGGTATCATAACCACGCATCTTATTATTCTGCTGCCCAGATACTTCTTGAAAAGAAAATACGAGAAAAATATATATAGAGGCATGCAGATAAGAAGATTGAGAAGATACATCTTAACCGAATTTTTCAATGCTACATTCAACAGTCCGCCCGAAGATGCGACTTCCGACACAAACGTCTTGAAGTTTTCTAAACCGATAAAGATCTTGCTTCCGTCAAGGTTCTGTTTCTGAAACGCCATTACAAAAGAATTGATATTCACATATACGTAAAATATCATAAACAGAATGAGCGGATAAGCCAGAACAGACCATATGAAAGCCGTATCTTTAAGTTTCTTCCTGCGTTTCTGAATTATGTAAATTTTATCGTCAGCACTACCGGTCATGATCACTCCTGAGAATAAAATCCCTGTTCGATTGCATCCTGAACAAATTCCGACCACTCTTCTTGTGAGTAACCTACACTGTTCCAGGCGCTGTCCACGCTTCCCGCGTTCCTTAACGCTCTTATATAACTCTGACTGTAAACTCCGTTAGATTCCATGTATATAAAATAAGAATCTATACTTGACGCAAACACCACGGGTTCTTTATTTCTGAGTATGGGATATCTTATTATGCCTATATTCTCGGTATCCCGGAAAATTTCCCAGTTATTGCGCCCGAAAGGCGTCATTTTACTAAGTTCCTGTTCGCTCAAATCGTATTCGTAAGGTCTTACGATACCCGTATCTACCGTAAAGTTTCTTAAAACTTCATCGGAAACCGTCATAAGGAGAAAATCCTTTATGGCTTCGAGTTTATTTTCATCTTCCTGTTTGACAACAACTATTCCGCCCGCGTCGAGAGTAGAAAAGAAAGTGCGGCTTTCGCCCGTGTCAAGTCCGTACTGTCCTTCAATGTCGGGCATGAGCATGAAACGGTAATCGACTTTACCGGGACCGCGTTCGGGGTTTCTGGTGCCTATACTCGATATCATGGTCTTCGCCTCGTTTTCCCACCAACTTCCCTCAACCAGCATTGCGGGATAACCGGTATTGTTTCCGGTGGCAACTTTATTCAATTCCATTAAAAACGTATTCTGAGCGTCCGTGTGAGAAACGCTGCTCGTCTTCTTACAGTCGGCGTGTATATATTCGGAATCGAAATACTTATCGAGAACTCTCAAAGCCTGATATGCTCCCTCCGTTTTAACTGCAAGATAACCGTTCGTTTCAAAATCCAACGCCACCTGCGTTTTATCGTGCATAAGTAAATTCTGTCCGTCGGAATCGTATGCAATGGCCATTCTGAACGCATATTCACCCATATACTGCGCCATCATGGCGTGAGCGAGTTCGTTAACATAATAATCGTGTATACCGGAATAGATGAAAGATTTTGCCTGATCCGTGCCGTTACACATCCTGCTTATCATGGCGTCAAACTCAGATTCGGTCTCAGGCTGTCCGTCATCGTAAGTTCCGAATTTTCCGTCCTTTCCCGTTTTTAACAATTTGTCGTCTTTCTCGTAGTTTCCGAATGCTTCGCTGCAAACAAGATAGGTACTGCCGTATTCCGTCTTTTCCGTATAACTCACGCCCTGCTCGTCGAGTGCGGCTTTATCCGTCCGGTCGGCAAAACTCAGCCAGCCCTTTTCCACAAACATGTCATGGTCATAAACGAGCCCCATTATCGCGTCGAGATAAGGCAACATGTACATTCCTTCCCCGTTTTTGGAGGAAAGTTGTTTCCAATCGTCAAACCTGAGCATTTTTTTCTGCAATGTTTTACCGCTTTCCCCGTCAGGCTTGCGCGTAAGAAGGTCGGAAAGATCTTCAAAATAGTCCCTGTATATTCCTTTCTGGAAAGCCGCGTCCGAAGTAAAATAACAATCGGCTGTGGGCGTTCCCATTTCTATTTCAGATTCTATCGTGGACGCAAACATCTTTTCATACGCTAAGTTAATTTCATACGTATCGTTATTTGCGTTAAAATTATCTTTCACGTTTTCTATCCATTGCGTACCCGCGCCGCCGTTAAAAACCTTGACGATGATTTTTTCTTTTCCCGACGAAGTTTCTCCGCCGCACCCCAGCGCGGTCGCCGAAAGAGCGACCGCCGCCAGGAGCGAAATAATTCTGACCGTAATTTTCTTTAATCTGCCTTTATTCATAATTTACTCCGTAAAAATTTCATGCTTCGGTATTTACACTAATTTTCAGATATACCTCTGTTGTGCCGTTACTTGCAATCCTTGCCTCAGCGAGATTGTCTAACGTGGTATTTGTCGCCGCTAACGTGCCGCTCGCTCCCAGATATTCTAAAAGATTTTGGCCGTTTGCAAGGCAAACCGAACTTCCTTCAAAATATACTTCTATTTTAAGCGCGTTTCTTCCCGCCGCTCTCAACTGCTCTATCGCTTTTAAGTTTATCGAAACCGAAGCGTTTGAGCCCCATTGTCCTTCTTCGGGGGCTAAGAAAGTTACTTTGAAAAAATTACCCGTAACGCCCTGATATTCAAAATTTTCCACTAACTCTACCGACGCATCTTTCCCCACGACTATTCCGTCAAATTCGGATGTGGTGAGATCTGTGTCGGAAGCGTCTATAACTCCCGTATAGCCCGAAAGTTCAAGTTTGGTGATATATATCACGTCTTGTTCGGTGTACGGACTGTGAATTTTCCAAATTATGCCTTGATAGTAATCTGAAAGCGCAACCATGCCGTTGTAATCGGTCGGCGCAGACCAGTTGAAAGGCGCTACCGCCTTGTCGCTGTAAAAAGATATATCGAGATATTCAAAACCGAGATTTTTAAACTGTTCCACAACACTTTGCGCAATATATGCGGTAGAATTCTCGGGAGTGGGAACTTCCTCGGTTGCAGTAGAGTTTGTTATTTTGAAGGCTTTGGGTACAATCTTTCCGTTTACCTCTACGTTCTCGACATACTTTATCGATGCGTACTGATTGGGAATGGTAAATAAGAACTGATATTCTTTTTCTATAAGGTCTTTTGTATCCGCAGTTATCTCTACCTCTTCAAACACGGCGTTGAAAACAAGTTCGTCTTTTACTTCAATCGGGAAAGACGCCGTCTGGCCGTCTTTTTCCCAACCGATAAATCTGTAACCGGGTTTATAAGGCTCGGCAGGTACTTTTGTTGTCTGCTCACCGTATTTGACAAATTCAAAGTCATAAAGGGCGCCGTCGGACATATATGATACCGCATAAGTAGTTATATAACTTTCCAGTATCTCCTTTACTTCCTGACTGAGCGAGTCGCCGTCTTGTAACGCGAGGTAGGCTACCTGTTCCATAGAACGTACCGCAGCCGCCTGTTCGCCGAACTCGTTTACAGAATAGGTCTTGACAGAGTCTATCTCATAATAGGTTCTGCACGCTATGCCGTAACGATAAAGGGCAATAAGCCTTTCTTCATATTCCTCATCGGTTTCCGAATCGGTTTTTGCAAACGGGAATTCAGCCAAATAGCAGTAGGCTTCGTAAGTATCGCCGCTATCTTTGAATGCGTTAACTGTAATTCCGTCGGCAGTTTTTTCAAGCAGTTTAACCTTTCCCACGGTTGCGCCGTTTATTTTATTGTCGGGACCTATGATGTCCTCGGTGAAGTCTTGCCCTTCCAACTTTTCATTAGGAACAATAAGTGCGTAAACCGATACGTTTTCATTTCCTATAAGCCATTCGTAATCTTCTTTGCTCATATAAGTACGGAATCTTAAACCGTTTACCGAATCGTATTCATTTTCCTGTAAAACACGAACCATTGCCTTATCGGTAACGAGCACCGGTACCGCCGTATTTGCGTTAGAATATGTAACGCAAAACAGTGCCGTAAGAGATAGAACAAACATACACATTAAACATAAAACAATACAATTTTTAAGACTCTTTTTCATTTGTCAGTTCCTCCCCGTCAATCCCCAGTCTTCAAAATAATCGACTCCGAATTCAGTATCCCCGCTAAGCATAAGTACGTCATTTAGAGCGATTATGGTAAACTCTGCCTCACTGTACTTTCTTTTCATAATGTTTCCTCCTAAAACAATTATTAAAAAACGTTAAAATTAAAATTTGAATTTAAATTAAAATCCGATATATATAATTAACTCTTAATATTTACCGCTTATTCCGACAGGTCTGCTATATTGCGGACAATCCTGTTATATAAACGATTTCATTATTGTTCGCGCTGTGCGGTTTGATTTTTATGCCGTCCGTAAAATCGCTGAGATTATATACTCCGGTTCTTTCCGAAAACACAGAATCGAATCCGCGTACGGGGTCAAGAGTTGCGGCAGGTTCAAGACCGTTATAGAGTGCTGCGGCATAAACCGTTACTTTTAACTGAGTTTTTCCGAGTTCTTTAAGTCTTTCCAAAACGTCCTGACCTATAACTATATAATCCCCGTATTTAGCGTCCTGATAGCAGCGAGCACACGTTACTTTATATGCGTCGGTGACTCTGCTGCCCGTATTCACGCTTTGGGTATACTCTATTATCATAGAAGGATTAGACCCCGATATTATTTTGACAAAATCGCTTCTCAAAAGATTTTCGCAATCTTTTTCTTCAATTGCTTGTAAGTTGAACGGCATATCGAAAGTAATTTCCGAAATCGCGACAGTCATAACGGGCGCAGTAGCAAAATAAGTTACAAGCAAATCTTCGTCCGCGTCGAAACCGTCGAGTTTTATTCCTATTTTGGTCCAACCGTTAATCGTACCCTCCGCCACATACAGATGCAGGTCTCCGCCCGTATTGGTTTTTTTACTGTACCACGCAAGTCCCGCGGTAGGAGAAGAGATATTAAACACAATAGCCGTTGCGCCTGCCGTTTTGGCTTTTGCTATAACCTCGCGGTCAAAAAGTATTCCGTGATTGAGTTCGCTCGCCGAAGGCGCATTGTTTATATCAAATACAAGAGCGTTTTTGGTATCGCCACCCGCAGGGGTATATTCTTTATAAGAATAACTGAGCGGCTGAGCAGGCCATACGTATTCGTTAAGACCGGGTTCGATGAAGTTCTGCGAAAAATATTCTTCGGCGGTTACCACGTTGAACGTCTGAACTATTTCTTTAACTTTTTCACCGTTTTTAAGAATTTCTATTATATATTCGGTCTCTCCGCCTTTTTTTAGGGTATAATCGCCAAGAGCAATTTCGGTTTTTACCCCGCCCTGTTTTAAATAGTATCTGAAAGTTATATTTTGCTGAGCCGAATAGATTTCAAGTTCCGCGCCCTCGAAACGTATAATTTCAAAAACAGTAAATTCCTTTTCCTCAAAAGAATCCTCTACTTTAACTTCGGGCTCTTCCTCGTCGGTTACCGTGATTGATAAAGGATAATGTCCGTCGTTATAATTCAGATAAACAGTGCGCTCTCCT
>CALWBJ010000162.1 GCA_944376035.1 uncultured Clostridia bacterium
TTTAATACCATTTTCAATTTTTTATATTATATATTAAAATAGATAATAAATAACATGATTTTTCAAACTCTTTTAGTAGTTTCTTTATAAAATATTCTTATTTATTCGTTCTATAAAATCTTCGCACTTTTTTAACGCTGTTTTTAAATTTTCGTCAAGAAAGCCGAGCGCGGCTTTCTTTAACTTTTCGGGTATGCCGTAATAGGCTTCGGCTACGGCACCCGTTATTGCCGCTATCGTGTCGCTGTCCCCGCCGACAGACGTTGCGTTCCTTATCGCATCTTCAAAATCATCAGACTCGAAAAACGCCTCTAATGCCTGCGGGACAGTCATCTGACAAGACTCGTCAAACTGATACATTTCCCTTATTCCGTCAAGCGTAAAGTCAATCGGGTAATAATTTTCGGTTATGTAGTCTTTAATTTTATTTTTATCGTAGCCTTTTCGGGCAAGAAATATCGCCGCAGCCGTCGCTTCCGCGCCTTTTAACCCCTCCGGATGATTATGGGTTACCCCTGTTACCGCGGCAGATAAAAGTTTGACTTCTTCAAGCGTTTTCCCCATAAAGCCGCACGCGCTTACGCGCATAGCCGCACCGTTTCCGTAACTGTAATAAGGTTCGGGTTTTTCCGATTCAAGCCAGTATGAAAAATTTACGCCGTAACCCCTTAACGGATATGCCCGCCCAAAACTTCTCATATATTCAACCGTTAAAGCAGGAAGTTTGTTCAGATCTTTTCCGCTATTTACTATTGCCAGCCCTACCGCAACCGTCATTACCGTATCATCGGTAAATTCGCATTCGGCGGTGAATAAGTCATATTTTTTGGACCTGTGATTATTAAATTCAAAACGGCTGCCCGCTATATCCCCTATAACTGCCCCCAACATTTTTATTCCCCTTAAAAATATGTTTGTTTACAAATTATCTTATATGACTTTTAATTCTCACTGCTCGGTACGGTTAATTACCATAATGTCGTTTTCTTTCAGAACGGTATTCCCTTTAGGTATTACTATTTTTCCTTCCCGTTTTATCATTATTACGAGAGCGTTCTCTTCGCAGTTCATCTCGCTTAAAGTTTTCCCTATATCTTCATCGCCTTTTTTAATAAGGCGCTCGGAAAGTTTTATTCCTTCCACGTTTTCCGACGTAACTGCGCTGAGTACTATCAGATCGCCGCATTTTATCACAGTACGCCCATTAGGTATTATTTTTTGTTCGCCCCTTATTATCAGCACAAGAATAGTCTCGGGCGGCAAAATTATATTTTTAACCGCTGTATCCTGCCACTTATGTCCTTCCGATATGCGGAACTGAATAAATCTGACGGGTACTTCGTCGCTGTAATCGGAAAAGGTCTTCATAACGTCGAAATTATCGTCAATCATTTTCAGCCTGCCCGATACGGTACCGAGCAATGAACCTTGCAGAAGTATAGAGAACAATACTATGCAGAATATAATATGGAAAATATCAGTTTCAATTATGCCGTTTACGGCAATATGTGCCATTATCGCAAAAACTATCGAAGCCGCTCCGCGCACCCCCGCCCACGATACGGTCGCTATCTGATTAAACCTGCTTTTAAATGGCAAAAGCAACCCGGTAACCGCCAGAGGCCTCGCGACAAAAGTTAAAAACACCGCTATCGCCAAAGACGGAAGCGCTACGCCTATAAGTTTTGACGGATACGATAAAAGCCCTAAAAGGAAAAACAAAAGCATCTGCATTATTCCCGTTATACCGTCAAAAAACGGAACGAGTGATTTTTTATTCCTTATAGCGGAATTGCCGAGTATTATGCCTACTATATAAGTGCTTAAATACCCGTTACCGCCTATGGCGGCAGGCGCGGCATACGCAAACACGGCAACCGCAAAAACAAATATCGCGTCAAAACCCGCCGCGGTAAAATTAAACTTCTTCATTACAAGTACCGCAAGAAGCGCTATAAACACACCCAAAGCGGCGCCGTAAAATATCTGAGCAAAAAGCATATACACTATTTCCCAACCGCTACCGGTATTTCCGTTTATAAGGGAAATAAAAAGAGCCGTCAGCATATATGCGCAGGGGTCGTTACTGCCGCTTTCCACTTCTAAAAGCGAAGCGGTGTTATATTTTAAATTAAGCCTTTTCGAACGCAGTACGTAAAACACCGACGCCGCGTCGGTAGATCCTATTACCGAACCTGTTAAGAAACTTTCAAGCCAGCCCATTCCTAAGACCAACCTGCAAAATAAACCCGTAAATCCCGCGGTAAGAACTACTCCCGCCGTTGAAAGCAGAACCGACTGTTTGACCACAGGCCTTGCGACCTTCCAGTTGGTACCGAATCCGCCGTAAAACATTATGAAAATCAGCGCGACAGAACACAGTTCTTCGGCTACGGTAAAATTATCAAAAGATATTTTACCTATCCCTTCTTCGCCGAATAACATTCCGAGCAAAATAAATGCCAAAAGTATAGGCACTCCGAGTTTGCTGGTTATTCTGTTTAAAATTACTCCGGCAAACATCACCGCCGCAAGTACCAGTAAAAACGCCGTCATCCGATTCTCCCGTTTTAACTATAATTATTTTTTGACAATTTACCAAATAAATAACCGCTTGAAAAATCAGTAATATCTGTTTATATCGGTTTATATCGGTTAATTTATATAAAAACAGTTTTATGGTTTTTATACCCTTTAACTTTTATTGCACATATCAACTTATATGCAATTTATGTGCAATTTTAAAATTTTGAATACGGGAGAGTCTGAATTATAAAAACTCTCCCGTAAAAACTTTTATGCTGTTATATTGTTATTATGATAATAATAATATCAGATATTATCAGAAATTAAATAAAATTTCAATATAATTATTCCGCCGTTTCAGGTTCTGTTTCAAGAGGCTTAAAATTCTTTACGGAATCAAAAAGTTCGGTAACTTCTTTATCCGGCGCCTTTGTGGTTAACGAGGTTACGACTGCGGCAATCATTCCTGCAATAAATCCGGGAACTATCTCATAGAGCCCTGTTTCCGCTATTACCGCGCTAAAACCGTAATAACCGAGATTAAATAAAATCATCCACAATACCGATACCACAAAACCGGTTATTATACCCGCGCAAGCGCCTTTATAATTGAAACGTCTCCAATAAAGGCTGAGTATCACCGCGGGACCGAACGCTGCACCGAAAATCGACCATGCCGCCGAAACTATTTCCATAATATTTGCTAAACTGAAATAATAAACTAAGAGCGCTATTGCCAAAGCGATTAAGGTAACCGCACAAACCGAGATTCTGCCTACCCAAAGCATCTCTTTATCACCCGCGTTCTTTTTTACAGTCGCTTTATATATGTCGGAAGCAAATGCCGATGAAGACGCCAGAAGTTGCGAATCGGCAGTACTCATTGAAGCGGCAACTATCGCAGATATAAGTATTCCGCCAAGAAGCGCAAGCGCACCGTATCCGAAAATCTGCCTTACCAGTGCGACAAAAACCAATTCCTTATCCGCCGGATCAAGCGAATCGCCCAAAAATTCGTGCGCCACAAGCGCTACCGCAGTTGCCATTAAAAGTATAAGGAATGTCCATACAGAGCCGATGATTTGCGATTTTCTCATCTCTTTTTCCGATTTTACCGCCATATATCTTACCAGAATATGCGGCATTCCGAAATAGCCTAGTCCCCAGCCGAATCCCGTAAGTATGCTTGCTATGCTTGCCCAGTCAAATTTGCCGGAAGACAAAAAACTGTAATAATTATCCGGAGTAACTACCGTCCCGACATTGCCGCTTACATTCATTACTATTAAAGCAATAATAGGTACCGACATCAATGCGACAAGCATGAGCATTCCCTGGAAAAAGTCAGTCCAGCAAACCGCTTTGAATCCGCCGAGCAAAGTATACGCCACTATTATCACCGACGCGATTATCATTGCCACATCGTTACTCACCGCAGGCGCTATCATATTGAAAAGTCTGCCGCATGCAAATATACTCGAAGCCGAATACAGACAATACCCTATCACGAATATTATTGCGCACGATATACGAAGCACCGGATTTTCAGTCTTGAATCTGTTTGAAAAAAACTGAGGTATTGTTATTGAGTCATTGGCTTTGATAGCATAACGGCGAAGCCTGGGCGCAATAAATATCCATGAACACACCGTGCCTATCAGAAGCCCTATCGATATCCAGACCTGCCCGAGCCCGTAAAGAAAAATTGAACCCGGAAGTCCCATCAATACCCAGGCGCTCATGTCAGAAGCACCGGCAGACAATGCCGAAACCCATCCGCCCATACTTCTTCCGCCGAGAAAATAATCTTTCTCACTTGTATCCTTGCTCTTAATGAAAAAATATACACCGACGCCTAATACAATCAAAAAATAAATTATAAACGCCGCAAGTTCGTAGTAATTTATATCCACTGGTTTTCTCCAGTAAAATTTTTCCGTACCGTTTACTTTGCCACATTTTCTCCGATAACTTTGTTATTATACAATATATCTATTTATAAGTCAATTATTATTTTAAAAAGCAATAATAAGAAATGACTTATAGAATGATTTTTCTGATATAAATTTATAAATATCTATTTTAAAAACTTTAAAGCTAATTTCCCGTTTCCCCTGTTTTCAAAAATTTTCAATATATTTACTATTAAAACATTATGTGCTTAAAACCTTTAATTTAGCGTATACTTAAATTATGGAGAATCCCTCTAAACATAAAATACTGAGAAGAATTTTTAAAATCTTAACCGTTATACTTTGCTTTTTTTGGGTTGTTTTTGCCATGGGCGGTATTTACAGATGTACTATGCGGCAATATTTTTATCCGCTCGAATTCAAGGAGGAAATTTTTTACGCCGCAGACACTTTCGGATTTGAAAGAGCGCTTATACTTTCAGTCGTCAATGTCGAAAGCAGTTTCGACGAAAAAGCCGTAAGTCCTAAGGGCGCGCAGGGACTTATGCAGATTACCCCGGCAACCGCCGCTTATATAGCAGGTATTCAGGGAGTAGAAAATTTTGATATGTTAAGCGCCAGAGATAACCTTAATTTCGGATGTTTTTACTTAAAATATCTTTTTGATAAGTTCAGCGATGTAAATACCGCGCTCGCCGCTTACAACGCCGGCGAAGGCAACGTGTTTTTATGGCTTAAAAATTCAGATTACAGCGATGACGGAATAACCTTAAAAGCCATACCTTTCCCCGAAACCGCAGGCTATGTTGAAAAAATAAATGAAACTTTTAAAATTTATAAAAAATTATACGGTTATATCCTTGACAAATCGAATAAATTTGAGTAATATATAAAGGCTGAATGTGAGGGTGGCGGAATTGGCAGACGCGTACGTTTGAGGGGCGTATGGTTATCCGTGTGGGTTCAAGTCCCATCCTTCACACCAATACGGGCAACGAGTTTTCGTTGCCTTTATACTTGG
>CALWBJ010000163.1 GCA_944376035.1 uncultured Clostridia bacterium
GCTTATAACCACTCATATGCTTCCGTAGTTAAATGGATATAACAGCCCCCTCCTAAGGGGCCGTTGTGGGTTCGATTCCCGCCGGGAGTACCAAAAAACGCAAGCCGAACCGAAAAGTCCGGCTTGCGTTTTTATTTAAAAGGTGAATAGTAGTTTAATGTAGTTCAATTTATCATTTAAAGTAAAATATTAAAAATAAATTTTTGTTTTAAACAAATGATTTATCCTTATAAAAAGAAAGTCGTGGTTCGTATTATTTTTTTAAAATCTTTTACGCAACCTAATCTCTTAGCGAATTTTTATCCTCCATTACTCCCGGCCGTTTCGCAATCTTTTGATTATAAATCTTAATATTGAAATCACATAGGCCGGAACACCGAGCCAAAAAGCAAAAATACCTGTCGGTGTAAAATATGCCATAATTTGCCTCAAATTCAAAATTTCGGGAAGTAAATTCCACAAAGCCGTACCAAAGGCGTTTACAGTCCCCCAAAATGATTCCCATATAAGCGATATAATTTCATAAAACATATCATTTTACTAAAAAGTTTAAACAAAAAACCGGTTACAGTACAGTAAAGTACATAAATATGGTGAAAATAGAAGCAGCAAAACAACTTATCCAGCATTCAAACGATTCTATAAGTGTCATAATGGAAAAGGTAGGATTTTTGGATTTTTCTTATTTTTCCAAACTATTTAAAAGAATCGTAGGCTATTCTCCCCAGTCTTTCAGAAACATATACAATAAAAAAAATAATAAATAAAGTTTTAAACCTTATTATTTTAGGTTTTCTGTATTATAAAATAAAAACGAAAAAAGTTTGCATTTATGCGGATAAAGATAAAGTCCTGCATAAATGCAAACTTTGTTTTAAAATTATATCAATAACTAAAAAACTATTTTATCAAAGCCATTTTACTTCATTTGGTTCTATTACTATTTCTCGTTTAAATCCTTCAATATCGTAAAAATCTGTACGCTGAGTTTTGTCTGTATTGTTTACCACCGCATACTTCCCTTTTTTCGAAACGGATTTTTGAGAGTAAATGCAGATATTTTCGTTAATCTAACGGTAAATTTTCTTGAATGACGGCAGTTCCATTTAACACGGGTTTTCGTAATCTGTTCGGGAGACAAGGTTTGCGATAACTCAAACTTGTTCAAACTTGCTAAATCAAATACGAATATAATATAAAAATAAAGTCACCTTAATTTGAAAAAATGCTTAGCAATTAGAACATTCCGATTTGATAAGTTATTCCTTAAAATTTCAGATTGAAACAACTGACCGGACTAATTTAAATCTGTTTTTATACCTCCTTAAAAAACAAAATAATTTTAAATGTCTCATGTTTTATTTTTTATGGCTATTTCTTTTATTTGAACTATATCCTTTATGGGATATTCGGTTTTCGAATATCCTGCCGCAGGACCTATACCTATCGTGCGGAAACCGCCCGATACAGCAGCGTCTATTCCCGCTTCTGCATCCTCTACCACAAAACATTCCTCAGGTTTCAAAAACAGATATTCGGCGGCTTTTAAAAACACCTCGGGATCGGGCTTGCTTTTCTTGATATTATTCCCGTCTGAAACCGCGTCAAAATAATTTTCAAGTCCCGTCCTTTGCAATATGGTTTTAGTATTTTTACTCGAAGATCCCACCGCGAGTCTATATCCTTTTTCTTTAAGAAAAGATAAGGTTTCCCTTACTTTAGGATTTATTGTTTCGTACGAAAGCGTATGGAGAAGTTCCTTATAATATTCATTTTTCTCATTGCATAAATCCTCTTTTTCCGCTTTGCTTAAACGCCCGTCGTATTTTTCCAGAACTATTTCAAGGCTCGCCTCTCTCGATACTCCGCGCAGTCTGTCGTTTACACTCCTGTCAAACGGAACTTTCAGTTTATCGGCAATCTTTTTCCATGCCTCATAATGCAGTCTGTCAGTACTTAAAAGCACTCCGTCAAGATCAAAAATCACTCCTTTCATCATAGCCTCCTATACTTTTCAGTGTTTCGTCCAACTTTATAATATTTTCGGGAGTTGTGCCGAACATGGGAAGGTATCCCATTTCTTTTATACTCATTATAAGAAATTCCTTATTTTCGCCCGTAGCCATATAATAAGCCTGCGGTAGAAATTTTCTGAAAGCAGCATTCGTTCTTTCATCCGAAATTATGTCAACAGCAAGAGAGTCGATTGAAAACGGATGAAGAATATCTTTTTTTAAAACATATCGCCACACGTTGTTCCCTTCTCCGACGGTGAATGAATCTCTGTCCGAATAAGGCAGCGTTATTTCCGCTTCACAGCCGTGCGGAACGGTTACTTCTAGTGTGAAAATATTACCTTCGGTAACTTTCCACTTCACTGAATATAACCCGGAAGGAGAATCGTAAACGGTACTGCAAGAAGTCACCCTGTAATCGGGAACGGGCGCAATCTTCGCTTTTCCCCATCCCGGCTCAGAACAACTCAGTCCTCCCATCCGACGGTATATCGTCTCCGCTACCGAACCGTACGCGTAATGGTTTAACGAGTTCATCACCGTCCCGCTTATCTTGCCGTCGGGAAGCAATGAGTTCCACCTCTCCCAAACGGTAGTTGCGCCGAGGTTTATCTGATACATCCAGCCCGGGCACTGTTCGTTGAAGATTATTCTGTACGCATCGTCCGCCATTCCGCATCCGAAAAGAGTATCGCAGAGAAACGGCGTACCCGTAAAACCTGTTTTCAATCTGTACAAATCCTTTTTAAGCCGTTCTTTTAATCCTTTTATAACTTTATCTTTATCACGGTATATTCCGAAATGAAGAGCAAGAACATACGCTGTCTGCGTGTCTACGGCAAGTCTCCCGCTTAAAGAAAAATATTCTTTTAATATACTTTCTTTAATTTCCTCAGAAAGGTGTGAATAGTTATTTTTATCACTTTCTTCACCTAGCGCCCGGGCTGCCGTTGCGGCGATTTTTGCCGCGTTAAAATAATATACCGACCTTATAAACGAATCGTCTGTACCGCCGCGCATGCTCTGCGGACAGATACCGTCCTGTGCAAGCCAGTCCCCGAAAGTAAAAGGCGCGCTGAGTATGTGTTTGTCGCCGCGTTCTTTATCACCTTTCCTGAGAACTTCGATATACCGCTTAATACCTTCATAGTGAGTGCGCAGTAATTTTTTGTCCGCAAAAAAAACGTATAACGTCCACGGCACGATAACGCCCGCATCCGACCATACCGCGCCGCCCGCACCGCATGTGCCTTTCAGCGATGGCGAATACATGGGAAAATCTCCGCCGTAATATTTATTGCTGTCGTATGACATATCGCGCATGAATTTTTTATAGAATGAATATGTCTCGGCATTATAAGACGCTGTAGATGCAAACACCTGCGTATCGGCTGTCCAACCCAGCCGCTCGTCCCTCTGAGGGCAATCGGTAGGTACGTCCATAAAATTACTTCTCTGTCCGCGCTTCACGTTTTCTATAAGCCGGTTAAGTTTATTGTGCGACGATATAAACTCCATTGTCTGTTTCATTTCAGAACTTATCCGGACTGCGGTGAAATCCTCCGAACTGATATCTTCATCGGTTTCTATCAGAACGTAACGGAAACCGTAATAAGTAAAATAAGGTTCAATTATCTTTTGACTGCCGTCGCTTACATATACATATTCGGCTTTTGCCGTGCGCAGATTTTCACGGTAAAAACATCCGTCCTGCAAAACTTCTCCGTAACGTAATATGATTTTCTTACCGCGAGGAAGTCTGTTGACAAATCTCACGAATCCTGATTCATTGGTTCCGAAATCGATTATTTTTTCACCTTTCGGAGAAATTATCAACTCGCCTTTTTCTTCTTTATAAACCTTCACCCCTGCCGTATATTCGGGAACAAAATTAAATTTCTTTTCGCTGACTACGGCTGAAAAACTCTTTTTGCCGCTTACTGTATCGTCTCGCTTTTCGCCGTCGTAAATGCCGTTCTCACGTATAGTGCTCTCGCGGCAAAACCAACTTTCGTCAGTCTTAATTTCTTCCCCGCCGTCCGTCTTTATAACAGCGTTAAGATAAAATTTGTCGCCGTATATACAGTCGCCCCTGCCGTCTATGCCGAACCTGCCTTTGAACCAACCGTTACCCAGATAAATTTCTATCAGGTTTTCTTCTTCGAGTATGTCTTGTATCATATATGTCTGATAGCGCACAAAGCCGTCGTAATCGTTCATAAGAGGGGTCAGATATTCGTTTCCCACACGCTTGCCGTTTATAAACGCACGGTAAAGGCCCAGACCGCTTATTATAAGTCTCGCGCCCGACTTGCTCCCGTTTATTCTGAATTTTTTGTAAAACACGGGACTTTCTATTCCGTCAGCCGCGGTTATGGTTTTGCCGCTGAGTTTTCCCGCCGTGCGGAACGTTATGCTTGCAGAATCTCCGTCTGCTCCCGTTAAAACCGCCGTATATAGACTGTCGGACTGAAAATTAAAGTCAGGGCGGAAACATAATCGGTCTTTGAGCGTAAGTTCGCTCGCCCATATTTTTTCACCCTTATAATCGTAAAGGGAAAGCAAAAACGCATTTCCCCTTTCCGCCTTGAACGAAAACATTATATCTTCCGGGTCTATTCCGACCGTTCTGTCCGTTCTGTTTATTCTGAAATCATACAATTTCATATCAACCTCTTAAAGTCTTGTGTCCCATTTACCGCAAAAAGCGTCTACCGGGCTCACTCCTGTAAAATCACTCTTTCCGCTCAGTTTATCCATAAGAGCGTTAAGTATTTCGTCAGTCGAGCCGTATGTGTTTATAAATGTCTTAATACGCGGCACGTCAATAAGATGATATGGATTTTCCAGCGATATAAATACCGTGGGTACCGAATTCATGTATACGGGAACGTCCGCGCCCATAGGCTCTGCCCATTCCAGACGCACGACTGTCTGATTTGACTTGGTGGCAAGATTGGCTATATAAATTATCAGGTCGTAATTTTCGTACACTTCTTTGACGGGCGTCGCCATTCCTTCCCAACCGCCGCCGGGTTCGAAAACCGTAATTTCAAATCCCTCTTTTTTTAGTCTCGAAATAAGTCTGTCGGCTGAACCTTCGATTATACCCGCGCTGACTGCGCTCGCCTTTCCTTCTTTTTTATATACGAGTATACGTTTATAGCGCTCGGGCGTAATGGGAAAAACTCCTTTTTGCTCCTTTACGAGAGTTATCGATTTGTCGGCTATTTCCCGCGATATTTTTTTATGTTCCGAACAGCCGACGATCGCCTTTGCGCGCTCCCTGTCGGGCATGATGCTGCCGTCACGCTGCTTTTCATGAAGTTTGAGCGACGCTTTTAGAGCAAGAATCCTCGTCACCGCATCGTCAAGCCGCTCATGGGTAATTACGCCGTTCTTCACGCCGTCTGCCATAAACTTCATATCCTCTTCGAGATTTTTTGTGAAAAGGAACATATCGCAACCGGCGGCTATTGTCATCGGAACTGCCTTTTCTCTCGGCATGACCGTACCCATTCCCGCCATGGTGGACGAGTCGGTTACTATCAGCCCGTTAAAGCCCAGATGCTCGCGCAGCAGTCCGTTGAGAAGTTCGGGCGCTATCAGAGCGGGCATTATATCTTCGTCCTTTAATGAAGGATTGAGTTTTTTTGACCAGGCAGGCTGCATTATGTGTCCGACCATCACTGTCTTTGCACCCGCTTCTATCGAAGTCTTATACGCTTTTCCGAATGTTTTATCCCATTCGTCGACAGAAAGCGAATTGACCGACGCAAGCAGATGCTGATCCCTCTCGTCCACACCGTCGCCCGGGAAATGCTTTATCGACGCCGCAATACCGTATTTCTGTATCTCTTCGACATACGCTTTACCGAACTCCGACACCCTATCCGGATCAGAACCGAAAGTACGTGTGTTGGTTATGGGATTACGAAAATTATAATCTATATCTATTATCGGCGCAAATGCCCAGTTTATGCCGAGCGCACTCGCTTCCTCGCCTATTACCCTTCCGAGTACTCGCGCGTATTTTACGTCGTCAGTCGCCGCTATGCCCATCTCACATCCGACCCGGGTTCCTTCACTGCATGCCTGATTAAGACCCGCTTCGAGATTTGCCGATATCAGCATCGGCACCCGCGAATTCTCCTGCAAACCGCTGACCGTGTTTATTAATTCGTCCAGACTCATCGTCCTTGTCATCACACCGCCGACTTTAAGTTTGCCTGCAAGAAATTTTAAATATTCTTTATCGTCCGTATAGGTTATAAGACAAAACAGTTGGGATATTTTTTCCGCTTCCGTCATGGATGAAAGCATATCGTTGACCCATTCTATATCCTTATCGGACAGATAAAAAGGATTGTTTCTGAGATCAATTCGCATCAGTGGACTCCTTCTTTTTACCGCGGTTAAAAATTCCGCCGAGTAGTTTCTTTATATTGCCTGCCTGAGCCGAAAACGCATAGAATGCAAGCATGAACATTCCGAATATTATCTGCTGATATCCGCCTGCGCCTACGCCCAGACAGTCCAGACCGTAATTGAGAAATTCCATTCCTAACGCCGCGACGACCACGCCGATGGCGTCTACGCTTACGGAACCTATGAACATTCCGATAAATACCGGTACGATATAGGAAAACAGTATGCTCGAAGTGGACAGGTTGGACTGCGGATTTATTATGTTCTGCGAGCCGTAAATAAGCGCGCCGAGACCTAAAATAACGCCGCATACGATATACGTTATCAGAACGTTTTTATTTTCCTTTATACCTATGCTGACGGCGACTTTCTGGTTTCCGCTCAGAAGTTTGGCTCTGCGCCCTTCCGAAGTGAAATATGTGAAGAACACAAACACCGCGAGCGCGAGAAGAAGCGGTATAAAGATGTACGGCGATCTGCCGAAAAGAACCATGCCCGAACTTGAAATGACGTTGAGTCCTTCCGCGTCGAAAAGCAGGTAGGTAAGCGATTCGTAAACAAGCGTCAACGCTATGGTACATATTATCACCGGCACCTTGGTGATTATATACGCGAGCGCGGTCAGAATGCTGAGCAATACCCCCACCGCGAGGGCTAGCGCCATGAACAGCACGGGACTCCCGCCCGACTGCAATGTGATGTTCCCCGCTATAATCGCAGAGAGTATCATCGTCGCGCCGCCGGAAAAATCAAATCTGCCGTTTTTGAATTGCAGATATATTGCAAGCGCAATTACAGTGGTGAGCGAAGCGTCGGTTATAACCTGCTTTAACGTACTGAGCGACGCGTAATAGGTAACTCCGTTCGCAAGCGTCAATATAAGCATAACTACAAATATAAATGCGGGAAACGCCAGCGTAAGCCCCGTTCTTTTCAATACTTCCAGGATTTTATCTTTCATAATCATCACCATACTCAATTTTTTCCGCGCTTCCGACAGATCCTTCTGTCGGCAGCGCGCGTTACGTTTATACTGTCTTAACCGTCTTAACCGTCTTAACCGTCTTAACCGTATTTTATACGGTTTCCGCCGCTTTTCAACTGTTTTCAAACAGTTTTTCGGTCGGTTCTCTTCTCTGCCGAATTCGAATACCGTACAAGCCTTTTTCACGTCGGCAGAAAGTCTTTCTCGCTTTATACATCTGCGTATAATGCTTTAAGTCTTAAATTTTGCCTCGGTTTAATTATTGAGCGCCGCAAGGTCGTCTATATCCATAGACTGAACGGCCTCAACGAGTTTTGCGTGCGTACCGCCGTTTTCCGCAAGAAGCGCCTTTACGTCGTCAACGCTGAGGAACGCGTCGTTTACGTTACCCGTGCAGTAAAGAGATTTTGTCTTTACGAGATTTAACTGCTCGTTGTTCGTGATTATGATCTGGGAACTGTCTACGCGCTGCGCTTCCGAGGGATTATCGGAAAATTCGTGTCCCGTAATCTTATTTATCATCATAACCAAAGGATAAGTTATCGCTTCGACGTTGCTGAATACGAGTTCCTGAATACAGCCGTTTCCGCTCGTTCCGAAATTGTTTAAAACATCATTGTCGGTAGAGAATCCCGCCGTATAAAGTTTGATATTGGTCTTATTCTTCTTTACCAGAGTGGGATAAACGAAATCTACGCCCGCGCACATTGCGAATATTGCGTCGAGATTGGGATTTTCCTCTAAATAACTCTCGGCAAGCGGCTGAAATTGAAGTTCTGTCGTCGCCGTCATAGTTATTTTATCGCCGTCGGCGGCGGTAGCGTTATATTCAGCAATCTTTTCACGGAAAGCCTGGTCCATTTCCGACTGATGCGGGAATGCGTAAGAGGGGAATTTAATCATTCCGATATTTTTATGACCTTCGGCGATTATTCTCTCCGCAACGTGCGTACCCCACGCATAGCCCGTGTAACTTCCGTCAACTACAGTGCCGAGGAAATACTCGTTATTTTTGATATTGTTATAACTTGTCTCATAATCCGAAAGATAACCCGCGAGATATACGCCCGCTTTTCTGCACTCTTCGAGTACCGACGCGGTAAACCCGCCGTCCATAGTCAGGATAAGTCCCTTGCATCCGCCGGATATAAGCGACTGGGCGGTTGTTTTATTCTGCTCGTCGTTGGTCTGACTTAGCGTAACAAATTCAAACTTGCAGTTAAGCGCGTCTGCAAGACCGTTAAGATAATTCTTCGTTGCGGTTACTGCAGGACCGCTGTCCTGATAAAGTCCTACGCCTATCTTAATTTCTCCGCTGTCACCGCCGCAAGCCGTCAGCGATGCCCCCATTCCCATGCACATTGCAAAAGCAAGTACAAACAACACCATCTTTTTTAAAAGTTTTTTCATAATAACCTCCGTTTTATTTTAAGTCGGACGCAATGCCGATCTTTTCCGAATTTTTTATTTTATATTTTGTTTTTATTTCATTTATAACCGTATCCGAAAGTTTTATTCGGTTATGAAGCGGTGCGGTTTTGTTTGTTTACCTTAAATCAATACAAAATTACTATTTATCTCGGAAGGAAAACACCTTTCTCTCTGCACGATATGGCTACCACTATAAAGAATACCGCCGCTTTAATAATGTATACCATGTTGATGTCCACTCCGGAAATGATAAGACCGTTGGACAAAAGCGCATAAGTAAAACTTCCGATTATCGCGCTTCTCACTTTTGATTTCATGCCACCCGACAGCGGCATGCCGCCGAGAATAAGCGAAAGCATTACGTCCATGGCATAACTGCTGCCAGTGCTCTTGCCCGCGCTACCCGTCCGGGCAAGAAGGAACATTGTTCCTATCGCCACGCAAACCCCGAATACCATATACGCTATGACCTTCCATTTGGTGGTATTGACGCCGCACTGCGCTGTGGCAAGTTCGTTGGCGCCTATGCTCTTTGTGTATTTACCGAGTTTTGTGAAATTGAAAAAATAAAACACCACAGCCGCCACAATCACTATACTTATCAATATGAACCAAGGTTCAAGCATTATCGATAAACTTAAATTTACGGATATGCTGTTCTGTCCCGTACTCTCTATTATAAGCATCTGCAACCCGCCGAAAACGAACATCAGAAAGAGCGAGGTTACTATCGAAGGAAGTTTCAGCCAGACCGCAACGAATCCGTTGAACGCACCACATAAAAGAGTAAGCGCAAGAACAACCGCAAAAGCGAGAATAAGCGATCCCGTCGCGTTGACTATCAGTATAATAAGCAGACAATATACTCCCATCTGCGAGCCTACGCTTATATCCATATACCCCATCGAATATACAAACAGCGCGCCCAGCGCGACTATCATATATACGCAGACCGATTCCAAAAGAACGGATATATTGTAACTGCTCCATAAACGCCCGCCCGAAGTTACGGAAAACACCGTTACGCAAAGTATAAGTCCCGCATATGCCGCCACGTCAGATATGTGCGATTTCATGTACGCCATAACTTTACCGAATGAATTTTGCATATTTTTATCTTTCTTTATACCTTCCATAACGCACCTCAGATCATATAGCCGATAATATCGGTTTCGCTTAAATCAGCGCTTCTTAAAAACTCTTTGGACACCGCAAAATCTTTCAGTATAAGTATTTTATCCGCCATGCCTATCAGTTCGGAAAGTTCTTCGCTTATCAAGAGTATCGCTTTACCGTCCTTTTTCATCTGCGCTATGAATGCGTACATGGACTGTTTTACCCCTATGTCCACGCCCCTGGTGGGACAGTCCATTATAAGCACGTCGCTGTCCTTTGCCGTCCATTTGGCGAAACTGACTTTCTGTTTGTTCCCGCCGGAAAGAGTGGATACCGTCTGCCGCGGACTGTTGCATTTTATGAGATAACGTTCGACTTCTTTTTTCACAAGCGCTTTTTCCTTTCTCGGATCGATAAAGGTATGTTCGGAAAGCGAGTCCAGAGACGGAAGAGTTATATTTTCGGAAATAGAAGCGGAAAGTATAAGCGCTTCGGTATCCCTGTCCTTGCTTATATATCCGATTCCGTTTCTTATGGCGGTGAGCGGCGAGTCTATGACATTACCGTTTCTCATTACCTTTCCGCCGTTAAGTTTTTCCTGACCGAAAGCCGCTCTGCCTATGAGTCTCATTCCGCAACCGCTGAGACCGCCTAATCCTATAATCTCGCCCTTATGCAGTTTAAGACTGAAATCCTTTATCTTCCCTACCGAAACGTTTTCAAATTCCAGAGCAATCTCATTTTCATGCGACGGATCGAAGTCGCTTCTGTAATATGCGTCTCCTATTTCTCTTCCGACCATCATAAACCGTATTTTTTCGGGAGCGCCGGGAAGATTCATTTCCTCTCTGTTCAGATGACCTATTATATCCCCGTCGCGGAGTACCGTAAGGTCGGTGCAATGTTCCAAAATTTCGTTCATGTCGTGAGATATAAATATCACCGCTTTGTTTTTTTCGGTAAGTTTTTTTATAAGTCCGTAGAACAGTTCTCTTGCGTCAAAAGAAAGCGCGGTCGTGGTCTCGTCAACAATAAGTATTTCGGGCTCGGAAGACATAGCCCGCACAATTTCTATCATCTTTCTGTCTTCAAAAGAATATCTGTCGACAACATCCGACGCTTTTATATTTTTTATACCGAATGAATCGAGAAGTTCCTGTGCGTTCTTTATCATTTTTCTGACGCTGATTATTCCGAAACGCGAAAACTCCGACATTCTGCCCGCATAAATATTTTCCGCCACCGTGCAGCCTTTTATTGTTGCGGCTTCCTGCAATATCATACAGACTCCCTGCTCCTGAGCATACGCCATCGTGTCGGGATTCCATACCTTTCCTTTATACTCCATACTGCCGGAAGTTGCTTTCTGCATCCCCGCCATTATAGATGTAAGAGTTGATTTTCCTGAACCGTTTTCCCCGATAAGCCCTCTTATCTCCCCGCGGCGCACTTCGAAATCCACACCGTTAAGCGCATTTACAGGTCCGAACTTCTTTACTATGTTTTTACAGACGAGTATTGTTTGGTTATCCATGTCCCTGCCTTACGCCTCCTTTCACTTTACAAAAAAATTATAAACCGCATTATAACCGATTTCAATATCGGAATTTATCGCCTTTCGTTCTTATTTTTTATATTTTCTTATAGTTTTATCCGCCTCAGCCGGATAAAAATATAAAAATTTGTATGAATTTTAATTAAATAATATTAAAAATCTGAGTCCGTATTGACTAAGGCTTTTTTTTATGTTAAACTGTCTGCGGAGGAAAAATATGAAAAAAATCAATCTTCTTCGCAATTCTGCCGAAATTCAGGCAGAACTTTCAGTTATTCATTTTTCGGGAGAAAAACCGGAAAGTATTTCCACTGTTACAGAAATTTATTTTGTCGCCAGAGGCAATCTTTCCGTTTTTACACAATCGGGAACGATTACAGAATCGGAAGAAGACATTTTCTTGATTAATAAAGACGAAAAATATTCTTTATTCTCCGACGGATGTGTGGTTGTATCTTTGAAACTCGAACCTTCGTTATTCATCACGCACGAAAAAATTTTTTTCGAATGCGATTCCGCTTCTTCGATCGAAAAAAACAAATACTATAATATAATTCATCTCCTAGCAAGGCTTGTCAAAATTTCCGCCGACACATCACAGCGGACAGAGTATCTGACTCGCTCTTTTATAAATCTTCTCATTCACGAACTTTATTCCACTTTCGTGAGTACTAAAAAAACTTCCGCGCAGTCTAAAAAGTATTTAGATAGACTGAATATGCTTACCGATTACATAAATACAAATTTCAGGTTAAATCTTTCATT
This sequence comes from uncultured Clostridia bacterium, assembly GCA_944376035.1. Taxonomy (GTDB): domain Bacteria; phylum Bacillota; class Clostridia; order Christensenellales; family Borkfalkiaceae; genus UBA1259. The sequence goes on from CALWBJ010000163.1 coordinate 12,296, forward strand.
ACGAGACATTGCGGATTATGCTCATCTTTCCGTCCCTTATCTTTCCACTTTCTTTGATAAATATTTCGGAATGAGTTTTCTGACATACTATACAAACGTACGATTGCGCCACGCCGTGTCCGACCTTATGAGCAGTGATGAATCGATAGAAAAAATCGCTCTCGACAACGGTTTCCCCGATCCGCGCGCGTTTGTTTCGGCATTCAGAAAAAAATATAATTTGCCGCCGAGCGTATACCGTAAACAGTCGCACGCAACAAAAGTTATAAACTGTGATGAGGACAAAGACGATTTAAATTCCGATTACCTTTATACTCTTGCAAAATACCTTCCGCCTAGAAACGGAACTGACGATGCAACCACTTTTCCCTTGTCGCAGACTTTTTACGAGGAAAAAATAGATCTGTCGGATAACGGCTCTTCGGATAAAAATCTTCTTTCTCATAATTTTTGCAGAATGACCAGCGTAGGAAGAGCAAAAGAACTGCTTTATGACGACGTCAGACAAATGCTTAAAGAGTGGCAGAACCGTATGCATTTCGATTATATTAAATTCCACGGCATTCTTTCCGACGATATGCTTTTTTACAGTGAGGACAAAAACGGCAATCCCGAATACGGTTTTCTTCTTATAGATAAAGTCATGGATTTTATACTCGAGATCGGATTAAGACCCCTTGTTCAGTTTTCATTTATGCCCGTGCTGCTTGCAAAAAATCCCGACAAAACAGTGTTTTTCAAACCCATGGTTATAAGTCCGCCGTACAGTTATGAAAAGTGGGACGCTATGATTTATGCACTCATGAATCACTGGATAGAACGTTACGGCCTTAAAGAGGTTAAAAATTGGCTATTCTGCGTCTGGAACGAACCTGATACCTCACCCGCAATGTTCGGTATAGACATAGAGGATTTTTACAAACTTTATTTACATACTTATAAAGTCGTTAAGAGTTTCGGTAAATCTTTCAGATTCGGTTCAACTTCTCTTTGCGTGGTTTTCAATGTCCCGAAAGATTTTTTGCTGAATTATCTCGACTTTACCGTCAGTGAAAATTGTGTTCCCGATTTTCTGAACTTACATTTTTACGACAATGACTTTACCTTTTTCGACTCGGAATTTTCCCGTCCTGATTCACTTACATATTCTCAACTCAATATGGATGAAAACTCTTTTTCTAAAACCATCGACCAGATAGATCTTATAAAAAAAGAATACAATCTTAATATCCCCGTTTATCTTACCGAATGGAATCTTACGGTTTCTCACCGTAATCTGCTTAACGACACTTGCTTCAAATCTTGTTACCTCGTCAAAAACCTTCTTGAAAACTATGACAGGCTGGACAGTTTCGCCTATTGGGTCTTAACCGACTTTATAGAAGAAACTCAGCCCAGTAACATGATTTTTCACGGCGGTCTCGGACTTTATACCTACAACGGCATAAAAAAACCGCACTGGTATGCGCTTAATCTTCTTAAAAAACTCGGAAACGTTCTCATAAAAAAAGGAAACGGCTTTTTTGTTACCAAATCTTACGGTAAAATTCAGATAGTTCTCTATAATTACGAGCATTTCAATCACCTTTTTGCAAGCGGAGAAACATTTGACATGACTTATACCGAAAGATATACTCCCTTCCCCCAACTTGGTAAAAAAGACCTTTCGTTAGAACTTTCTAACGTTTCCGCATCAAAATGTACGGTGAAAGAATATATTATAAATCAGGAATACGGCTCGGCTTTCGATAAGTGGCTGGAAATGGGTGCCCCCGAACTCGACGGAGAAGACGTCGAATATCTTAAAACCGCATCTGCTCCTAAAATAGTCAAATACGACATGGATATTTCAGATAGTACTCTTAAACTTTCCTTTATGCTTTCGCCGCTTGAAGTGAGATTTATTGAGATATTACTCAAATGATTTTTAACATATTTGAGTAAAAATATTCCCGGTCGCAGTTTAATTATTATGTAAATGTCTGTTTAATTTTAAAAAATTTTCATTTAATTAAAGATGCAATTTTTTACTTATATATCTTCGCATATTGAGTAATATTATAATTTGCTTACACTGAAAACCGCGCCTTTGCTTTTGCAAAGGCGCGGTTTTCAG
>CALWBJ010000164.1 GCA_944376035.1 uncultured Clostridia bacterium
TATGAGATTATGGAACAGTGCATATTATTATAAAAGCATTTGCATAGCCAGGTTTTTGAAACGTAAAATTTAGCGCAAAGGTCTTCGAGAGAAATTTTTTCGGTATAATGTTTTTGAAGATATTCGATAACCTTTAAAGTTATGGGGTGTGTTACAGAGTGGTTCTGAGTCTCTGCGTCGGGCTTGACGTACTCGGTCGTATTTTCGCTTATGAGATACAAAAGATGCCCTAAAAGTAAACTAGACTGTATATTTTTATGCTTTACGGCAGAAGAATTTATTTCCATAAGTCTTTCGAGAATTTTTATTATCTGGTTCCAAAGGTAGTCTGAAAAGGTCAGAACGCATTCCTCGGCAAGATTTTTTAAAAACTCCGCCTGATACGGCGAGACGTAATCGGGTGAAATACATAAAAGAATTCTTTTATAAGGTCCGCCTTCAAATTTGTGAAGAACATAAGGCGCCGTAACTACAAGAGTACTGCTTTCAATATTGAAAAGTTTTGATTTTAAAATAACCGACTTATTGCCGCGAATAAGAAAATAAAGTTCAAAATGCTCGTGGCTGTGAAGGTTGGGCATATTGTAAAGTTCGCTTTCCGCTTCTTCAATAGTAAAGTAATACAAAAATCCGTCCTCTTTAAAGTTTAAGATGTGTTGAATTTTACCATAGAATCTATATTTTGTCAACTCAATCAACAAGTTGCATTTAAGCAAAATAATAAAGTGTGAAAAAACATTTTCTCAGAGTTTTATTGATAAAATTTTTATAAAAAATCTTGTTTTAAAGTAATAAAAAATAAAAATGATAAGTATAAATAAATATAACTTATCAACATTTTTTTTGCGTGGCGAGCGGAAAATGTTGATAACTCCTTAAAATCATATAAGTTATCAACATTTTTTAAAAGGTGACTATGATATATTTTAATAAAAGGACAGTAATAATAGTATCGGTTTTAATAATTACGGCAATCACTTTCGGGCTTTGTTTCGGAGCGCTTTCATCTCACCCGGCGGGAAGCGCAGACGTAACGGTCGCAAAAATAGTTCTGGACGCAGGGCACGGCGGAGTTGATGCAGGAGTGTCGGGTGTAAGCACGGGAGTGCGTGAAAGCGAACTGAATCTTGACGTTGTAAAGAAACTTGAAAAATATCTGGTTGACGCAGGTATGGCGGTAGTGCTTACACGCAGTACCGATGCAGGTCTTTACGGAATTGCCACAGGTAATTTGAAGCGTAAAGATATGGAAAAGCGTAAAAATATTATAAACGGCGCTGCGCCGACTCTTGTGGTAAGCATACATATGAATAAGTACAGTCTTTCTACCCGTCGGGGTGCGCAGGTATTTTATAAATCGGGGGACGAAAGCGGTAAACTTCTGGCGTCATGCGTGCAGGAAAGTTTTAATTCAATGAAAGAAGCGCCGAGACAATGCTCTCCGCTTTCCGGAGATTATTATATTCTTAACTGCTCGCCGTATCCTTCTATTATCGCAGAGTGCGGATTTTTGTCCAATCCCGAGGATGAAGCGTTGCTCGTTACCGAAGAATACAGAGATTCCGTAGCATATGCAATTTTTAAGGGGATTGTGGATTATCTATCGGAAAGTTCTTTTAACTTTTTCAAATAACTTTTAGGAAAGAGTGAGTTTCAGATTTGACATATAAAAAATTTATTATCTTATATTATTTGCGCCCGGATTAAAAATTCGGGCTTTTTTATTGTTTTTTTCGGGATAATAATGTATAATATAAAATAAATAATAACGGGGTAAAAATAGTGTTCAGACTTTTAGATAAAATGGACAAAACCCGAGCGGAAAATATAAGTCCCGTGGTGCTCGCTTTTATAGGGGACGCGGTATATTCTTTGTTTGTCAGGGAAAAACTTGTTTTTTCATCAGACTATAAAACGGGCGAATTAAATAAACTTGCTACAAAAGAAGTAAACGCGGCGGCGCAGGCAAGTTTTGTAAAAGAAATAATGCCGCTTTTGACAGAAGAAGAAGTTGCCGTATACAAGCGTGCGAGAAACGCAAAAAAAGCGACTAAATCAAAAAGCGCCTCGGTGGCCGAATACAATATGTCTACGGGGTTTGAGGCGGTGCTCGGTTATCTTTATATTCTCGGAGAATATGACCGAATAAATAACTTATTGAACAAAGGAAACGACTTATGAAAATTGAAGGAAGAAATTCCGTTTACGAACTTTTGAAAACAGATAAAGAAATAGATAAAGTGATGGTCGCACGCGATTTGAAAGACGAAGCGGGCAAGAGGCTTATAAATCTTCTTAAATCCAGGCGTATAAAAATACAGTCGGTTGATAAATTCGTTATAGATAAAGAAAGTGAAAGTAAGAGAAGTCAGGGATTTATCGCGTTTGTTTCCGATTACAAATATTTTGAATTAGACGACATTCTTAAAAGTTGCGAGGGAAAAGACGGGTTTATAGTTATCCTTAATGAGGTAATGGACCCGCATAATCTCGGCAGCATAATAAGGGTATGCGAATGTGCAGGTGTAGACGGGCTGATTATAGGTAAAGACAGATGTGCATCCGTTTCCGACACTGTTATGAGAGTATCGGAGGGCGCGCTTAATCATCTTAAAGTTTGCAGGGTAACAAATATAAATACGGTTATAGACAATCTGAAAGACAAAGGATTTTGGGTTTACGGCGCGGAGAGCGACGGCGGATCTATGTATGATACGGATCTCACGGGAAATATATGTCTCGTTATCGGCGGTGAGGACAGCGGCGTAAAGAAACTCACCAAAAGTAAATGCGACGGCATAATTTCTATACCCATGTTCGGAAAAGTAAATTCTCTGAACGCTTCCGTTGCGTGCGGAGTAGCAGTATATGAAGCCGTGCGTCAAAGACTTGCAAAATGTAAAAAATAAAGGTAAAAATCTTGGATAACGAAAATAAGATTAAAAGTAAAACAGACGAAGAATTGGTTATTCTTGCAAAAAATAACGACGCTGAGGCAATAGAAACGCTTATGGAAAGGTATAAAAGCGTCGTAAAAGCGGTAACTCATTCGCTGTATTTAAGCGGCGGCGATTCCGAAGACCTTTTGCAGGAAGGCATGGTGGGAATTTTTAAAGCCATCGCGACATATAACGGAAAAACTCCGTTTTCAACGTATGTTTTCACCTGCGTAAAAAACAATGTGCTGAGCGCGGTAAGAAAGTACGGGAGCAATAAAAATCTTCCGCTTAAAAATTATATATCCCTATCCGGTTACGGCGAAGGAGCGGATAAGCCCGAAATCGTCATTTCGGACGGTTTTGACCCTGAAACCGACTATATA
>CALWBJ010000165.1 GCA_944376035.1 uncultured Clostridia bacterium
CATGCAGGCAGTTCGTAATCATAATGATAAGCCATAAATCCGAGCAGATATTTTTCCTCGTACGCTTTGCCTTCATTTGTTGAATAGGGAGAAATCTTATCAAGTTTGTCCTGGCCGAATTTTGAACCTGCCGTTATGAGCACGTCGTCAAATCCGTCGTAAAACGTCCCGCTTATATTCCTCCAGACGATATACGTTTCCACGCGTCTGTTCTTTCCCGTGCCTACCGTTCTCGTTCGCCGGTCTCCTATTCTGCCCGTATAAAATGACGTGGTTTTACTGTCAAACGGAAAACAAGGTGTATATACGCCTTTAACATTATCAGCCGAAAGATTTTTCTTGAATCGGCGCGGAGCAAAAAGTCTCTTCCTCGCCCAGTTCTTACTGAAATCAAGCGCCTTTTCTTCTCCGAACCCGAAAGGTATCAAAGCATTCGGTTTAAGACCTGCCAGTTCTTCGGTTTTCTGAACGTGAGCCGTTCCGCAAAAAGGACATGATTTGGCTGTTTCTCCTTGACTGAGAACAACTTTGGCACCGCAGTTATCGCATGAAAACACAACGGCTTCCGATTCATCCCACTGTTTGGACTTGTCCATTCCCGAAAGCAAATCCAATTCTTCCGCGGGAAGTATGTTTTCAAAACTTTGTTTGGTACCACAATGACCGCAAACCAGCATCTGCTCGTCCGGGTCAAAGACCATATTTGCCCCGCAGCCGGGACACTTTACTATTTCGGTATCGACTTTTAACTGCGGCTCACCGAATTCACCTGTTTCCATCTCAGTAGCCATATTCTCAAAACTTCTCCGCTGATTTTTTGTCAATCGGTAAACACTGATTAACAATAGTTATTTGAAATTTATTTTTAGTTTATATTCTTTACAATTACTTCTCGATTTCGTTAAGTTCTTTAAGCATCTGTTCCAAATCGGCGCCGTGAACTCCTGCGGCTTCCCCGACAGTTTCCCCGTGCGCAAGCGCACAACCGAGACAGTGCATTCCGTGCGCCATAAGTATATCCCCTGCCTTAGGATTGATTTGCAGAGCCTCGAATATAGTTGTATTTTCAGTTATTTTATTTTCCATGATTTTCTCCTTATTATTTTTAATATTATTATTTTCTTTTATTATATTAAAAATTCTCTTATAAGTCAAATAAGTCTTATCATTTATTTATTTTTATTTTTTTATTTTTTTAACGGAGTTTTATTTTTTGTTTTATTATTTTATTTTTTATTATTGATACTTTATTTGAGCAAAATATGTCTGAATTTTTTATCGCTTTTTTATCGCCGTTATGCGGCGAAATTACCTTAAACATCACGTTCGTATATAATAAATTTAAAAACAAAAAAAACCTCGCCTGTTATATATAATTTACAATTTCGGGCGAAGTTTTTTAAAAGTTTTATATTAAATTTTTTACTTCGGATTTAAAAGAATATCGGATTTGAAAATTTATTTATCCGCGGCGTCTCGTCCGAACCGCTGTCATATGCGGGAGCGCGTTTTCTGTCTGCTATTACTGATATTATCATATTAGTTACAACCGCAACAAGAATAATTACCGACATAACCAAACTCACTATCGGCCCCGGCGCTCCTACTCCGATTACTCCGCCGCTCTGACTCAGAGTAAAATAATTATTCTTTACCATTATTGCGCCGACAAGATATATTACGGCAAAAATCAGAATACATATTCCCGAAATCAGCCACGATAATTTACCGTCGGTTTTTGCGCCGCTTTTATAAATTAAAAACATTATGAATACCGCCACCGACGCCAATAACGCGATAACCGCTATGTTTGACATTATACTTCCGACCGCTATGCCCGTAAGATCCGTCCCCGCAGGCATTTCTAATATGAGGCCACATGTTACCAGCATAAAAATGTTAGAAGTCCCATAAAATTTGCCTTCTTCGAATGTGATTTTTATGTAGTTTACGTTGGCAACAGCAAATATAACTATACATAAAATTACCGAAAGGCTTCCGCATATGATTTTAGATAAATTTTTCATGCTCACAGCGTCTTTACCTTCGGATATTGCGTTTAATACAATTGCACCGATTATAAGCAAACCGAAAATTACAAATGCGACAACAGTCCCCGAAGAATAAGTATATAAAATTTCTCCCGATGAAATACTGTTATTTATATTCCCGAGCGTAGAGACATCAATTAAATATTCTCCCGCAAACCCCGCCGCAAGAACGAGTGTGCCCATGCATATGCCCGCTAACGGAAATAAATTGACTTTTTTACCGGATTTAAATCCGAGCCCGAGTTTTATCGAACCGATCAACAGACATATAAACGAAGCCAGAATGTTTCCGCCTATGCCTATTGCGGCAATTATCGCGGGAAAATACATACTGAAAGCGATAGGCGTTTTTGCGCGTAGTTCCGCCGTTTCTGGCGAGGAAAGCAACTGACTGATCTGGTTAAAATTATCTTTAAGAAAATATATGAAATTTTCCGTTTCCGTAATTGAGCCGTTAATTGTACTAATTTCAGCGGTTATACCGACAAAAAAACTCAATATGAATGAAATCAGAATACCTAAAAGCAAAACAGACGGAGTAATATATCTTTCAACCCTGCAGTACAAACTCTCGCCCGATCTCACTTTACGTTCTACTTTTCCGTAATATTGTCCGCCGAGAACGCCTTGCCCCTCAATGCGCGCCGACGTTGCCGCCGCAAGATTATTTTTATTCAGTCCCGCGCCGCACGACGGACAGAAAGCAGCGTCTTTATCGACAGCACTGCCGCATGCGTAGCAACAGACTTTACCGTCCATTCTCACGCCGCAATAGGGACAAAACACAGAATTTTCGTCAACCATCTTTCCGCATTCTTCGCAAGGCTTTTTACCATCGACACGGGCACCGCATTCAGGACAATAAACACCGCCTCAGGTATTAAGGCCCCGCATTTTTTACACTCCATTTCCCTTCTCCTACAATTTTTAAAAAAATTATCTAAAATATAAAACTATTACCTAATATTCTCTTTATAAAATATAAATTGAAAATAAAATATTTTTATTGCTACTTAAAAAATAAGACTTAATTTTCAAGTAACATTATAATTTTTTACCGCACTCAGGGCAAAATTTGGCGCTCGACGAAACTTTGGCGCCGCATTCCGGGCAGAATTTAGCCGAAGGCATTTTGTTCCCGCATTCGGGGCAGAATTTTGCTTTACTGCTTACTTCCGCACCGCACTGAGGACATTTCACTCCTGCCGAGTGCGCTCCGCCGCTTCCCGCCGCGGTTTTGTTTTCGGGCTGGCTGTTTGCAGACTTGAATGCGTCTGCAAAAATAGAACCTATACCCACGCCTGCGCCGAGGCCTACTCCCGCCCCCATGAACGTTCCGCCCATGCCGGGATTGTTAGCCGCGTCCTTCATCGCTTCGGCTGCGGCAACTTTCATCATAACATCTGTCTTGTCGCCGAGTATTCCGAGACGGCTCCTCTCGTCTATCGCCTTTTCGACTTCGGCGGGAACTGACATGTTTTCAATAAACAGATTGGTAAGTTTTAAACCTATATCTTTAAATTTATTCTGAATGTTTGCCGTAACTATTTCATTAAATTCGGTTGTGTTCCCCGCAAGATCCAAAGCCGAAATCTTGCTTTCACCGATGGCATCGGTAAGCGCCGATACCAACATCGTTTTCAACCAGTCTGTAATATCAGAAGTTATAAACGACGAATTGGTGCCGAACAATTCTTTTAAGAATACTCCCGCATCGTCAACCTTAAACGCATAAGAACCGTATCCTTTTACCCTTATCATGCCGAATTCGGGATCACGCATCATAATTGGATTAGCCGTACCCCATTTACAACCCGTAAACTGCTTTGTGTTTATAAAATAAACGTCCACCATTATGGGTGTCTGAAACCCGTATTTCCAACCCGCAAGTTTTGAAAGAATAGGGAATATTTGCGTGTTTAGGTCGTAAGTGCCTGCCGGAAATATATCGCATATCTGACCTTTATGCACAAATATAGCCTGTTGCGATTCTCTGACTATAAGTTTACTCTTCTGATTGACTTCCCTGCCCTTATCTTTAAAGGGATATTTAAATACAAGTGTGTTTTTACTGTCGTCTGCCCATTCGATTATTTTTAAAAATAATGCCATAACCTATCTCCGGATGTTTTTTATTTAAGTATATCATACTTTTTATTTGTTTTCAATATTTTATTTAAATTTTATTTATTTTTTACAATTATTTATGAAAAAAGAGTTTTCTTTTTTTATTTTTTTTGCTATACTGTAATCACTAAAAAGCGCAGGTGTAGTTCATCGGTAGAATAAGAGCTTCCCAAGCTTTGGAGGTGGGTTCGATTCCCATCACCTGCTCCATAAAAAACCGCGGCAACAAAAATGCCGCGGTTTTTTTCTTTGTTTTTCATTTATAGATTTTTCAATATTTTCAATATTGACAATAAACCTCAGAAAATTTTATCTGAATTTGCAAGTTCAAATCAAACCTTATTGAAAGAATCAGATTTTCATTGCAACGTCCCATGCGCGCCATATAACGGTGCGAAGATTGCCGACTTTATCGCAGTCTCCGACATTATAAGCCTTGATACCTTCAAGTTTTAAAGGACTCGGACGATAACCGACGGAAGTGATGACGCTGTCCGCGTTAATTTCCGTCTTCTTTCCGTTCTTATCTTCTATTACGACGCCTTTATCGGTAATTTCCTTAACCGTACTTTCGAGGTGGACTTCAACGTTATTGTGCTCGAAAAATTCTCTTAAATACGAAGAGTTTGCAAGACATACGCCTTTTACCGCTATTAAGTCATTCTTCATTTCGACTATAACGGGAGTTTTACCTTGCTTATAGAGGTCAAGCGCGATTTCGCAACCTGAAAGTCCGCCGCCGACTATTACCGCTTTTTCTTTCACTTTACTGTTATCCAGCAGGTAATCGCAAGCGTCTATTGCTTTTTCAGCACCTTTAATACGCAGTTTGACGGCATTTGAACCTGTCGCTATTATCGCACAGTCGAATCCTTTCAGATCTTCCGCTTTTTTCACTTCGGTATTATAGCGAATTTCTATTTTAAGGTCTTTCATCTGTTTTTTGTACCAGGCTATAAGCGCTTTATCTGCCTCTTTAAACTCAGGCGCGGCCGCTGCTATAAAGACTCCTCCGAGTTTATCTGTTTTCTCAAATATAACAGCCTTATGTCCTCTCAAAGTCAGCACTCTCGCCGCTTCCATACCGCCTATGCCGCCGCCGACTACCGCAACACTCTTGATGTTTTTGGCAGGAATAATTTTGTATTTCTTGGACTGCATGGTTTCGGGATTAAGCGCACAGCGAGCCATACCCGCATTGTCCGACAGGCTCTGGTCGTTTGCGACTCCTTTATAGTGCGCCATGTTGAAACAAGCGTTATGGCAATGTATACATGGCATTATGTCGTCTTCTTTATCGTTCAGGGTCTTTGTTATCCATTCAGGGTCGGTCAAAAACTGTCTCGCAACACCCATCGCGTCTATTTCGCCCGCTTTAACAGCCTCTGCCGCCGTAAGCATATCCATCTTGCCTGCGCATACAACAGGTATATCAACGAACTTCTTAATGTGTTTTACGTCTTCGAGATTGCAGTTTTTGGGCATATATGCCGGCGGGTGCGCCCAATACCAGGCGTCGTATGTTCCGTTATCGCAGTTAAGCATATCGTAACCGGCGTCCTGCAGATACTTCGCCGCCTTTTCGCTTTCTTCCATATCTCGCCCGACTTCCTTGTATACTTCACCCGGAAGAGCACCCTGACAAAATCCTTTGGTCTTCGATATGACCGAATACCTTAAAGAAACCGGAAAATCTTTTCCGCATTCTTTCTTTATTGCCTTTACTATCTCAACAGGAAAACGGTATCTGTTTTCAAAACTTCCGCCGTATTCGTCCGTCCTCAAATTTGTATATTTCATTGTGAACTGATCGAGAAGATAGCCTTCGTGAACTGCGTGAATCTCTACTCCGTCCACATCCGCCTCTTTAAGAAGTTTGGCTGTCTTTGCAAAAGCGTCCACCATCTCTTTTATCTCTTTTACGGTCAAAGGCCTCGAAATACAACTTTCGTCCCATCTGTTGGGCGTTGCGCTCGCGCTCGCCGTGAGATAAGAAACGTCAAGGAAGGGTTTTAAAACCACGCCTAACGCCTTGTTGTGTATAGCCTTAACCATTATATCGTTTATGGCAAGAGACCTTCCGAAACCTGCCGTTAGTTGAACGAAAAGTTTCGCGCCCGTCTTATGAAATTCTTTCATGAATTCTTTAAGTTTTTTAAATTTGCCCTTACCCTGATAAAGCCATCTGCCGAAAAACATATCCTTAATCGGCGCAATTCCCGGCAATATCAAACCTACGTTATTTTTCGCTCTTTCTAAAAGAAAATTAGCCGCTTCTTCGTCAAAATGATTAGGTTCCATCCAACCGAAGATAGACGTTCCGCCCATAGAGGTCATAACTATTCTGTTTTTGATTTCACAGTTGCCTATTTTCCAACTTGTAAAAAGAGGACTGTATTTCTCGTTCATTATCTGTCTCCTTTATGTCAACTATCATTTTTGATTTCTTATTACATAAATCAAACTAACTTATTTAATATTTAAGTAAGACTGTTTTTATTTTATTATAACCGTTCCGTCCTCTTTTACTTCAAGGATATCTCCGGTTTTGACCGTCTCCAGAAATTCTTTGCCTAATTGGTCTATCGCTATTACGTCGCTGTTTTCCCAGACTTTTGCAAGTACTATTCCGCTCGCAGCGAGAGAATCTATATGTTCCGAGAACAAAAAGCATGCGGGATTTATCTTCATTGCGCAAACCGTCTGAATTACCAGTCCGCCGGTTGTAGACCCTATAGTTATAGGAAGGCACAGCGCTTTTCCCGTTATGTTAAGTCCGAAAATGTCTTTATTGTTCTGGTCTGAAACTATAACTTCCTTTGCATTTTTGAGCGCGCTTTTCTGAAAAGTCGCAAGCGTATTCACTCCGCCGTGCGAAACTACCGCTTCGCCCGTCCAGTTGCCTGCGGCAAGCACTCTGCCTTTAAACTCTTTTTTCATATCACACGCCCTCCTTTCCCGAAAGTATATCAAGTATTTCACGGTCCTTGCAATATTTCGCGACCGAGTAAGTACGTAGTTTGTTACTGTTGGTTATTATTGCTCTGCTCTTGGTTATCGGGTTATTTGTATACATAAGCGGACATATACTCGACACTTTCACGCCCATCGCAATAAGGCGAGCATATTCGGGCATTTTTACGAATTTTTCTTTAACTTCGGGCGGTGTGGTCATTATCGTCCTTACTTTTACTTTCTTTCTTCCCGTCTCTTTCAGTGCTTTTTCAAGATTTATTGTCCAGTCTTTAAGTTGGCCTATCGTAAGATGCGGACAGCCTATGAAACAAAGATTGGGTTTGGCGTTCTTATTTTTCCAAATTATCGGATAACTTTTATAAACTCTTTCAAGTTCCGCGTCGTCGATAACGTATTCTTTTGCGTTTTCCGCAATCAGACTTTCTCCTTGTTCCTTTGCCTCGGGCGTAAGATTATTTATATGATATAAACCGACCGCGCCGTTTGACGCCGTTGCGGCGCCGAAATCTTTTAAATAAGCGCTGACTTCTTCGTTAATTTCCGTACCTATGAATTTGTCAAGTCCGTACACATACGGCACTTCTTCCATAACCTTCATACCTATCGCGCTGCCGAGAATCTGCGCTTCGGGTTTTTTGGTGGTCTTAACATATATTTTCCACGTGGCTTTTCTTCCCTCGTCGGTTAAAAGTCCGAAATAAGGAACGTATCCCACTATTGAACCGAATAAGTCGAGCATACCGCTGTTTCTGTTACAGCGTGCGCCGAGTACAGAGTTCGCATATACTACCGCACTGCTTTCAGCCCAGGACAATACGTCTCCTTTTTTAGGTATATTTCCTACTTCCGGAAGATAAGACGCACATGTGAACGCCTTTTTGTCGCGTAGACCGACTTTCATCATCTGCTCTTCATAGTCCGCCTGTTTTTTATACATAATATGGAAAACAAGTTTTTCCAAAACGTTGCATTTTACGTTTTCATAATCGAGCGGCCTCG
>CALWBJ010000166.1 GCA_944376035.1 uncultured Clostridia bacterium
GGTTAAAGCAAAAAATAAAAAACGTGCGGCGCAAAAGTTAACTTTTGCGCCGCACGTTTTTTATTTTTTGCTTTAACCTTTCTCCACGTTTAATTATTCAGGACTTTTTTCAAAGCCGGAATTTAATAACCATAATTTAATCAAGCCTTTTAATATAAAAAAGCAACCATCGAAGTGTCTTTTTTAATATATACGCAATGCAACCGCATCTTCTAAAAGCATACTGCCCTCCTGCTTCAATAAATGTATCGCATACGAATATGCGACTTCTGAAAAGAAACGAATATTAAATATGTATAATCTATAAAAATATACACCGTTTCAATTAAACCTGATACGCGCCCCAAAAATTTTTCTGACTTTTGGGGCGCGTATACAATAATTAACAGTATTTTGCTTTAATTTTATATACTGATTAACTAAGCGTTATTTAATATATTCTGCGATGCTCGAAGTATCGAGTTTATCGAAATCTTTGATAAATGCGTAAATTTCTTCTGCGATTTTTTTCGCTCCGCCGACAGAATTACTTTCCACGTTTAAGGGAAGAAGCGGATCGTGAAGAGAAAGTCTTAACAAAAACCAGCCGTCGCCGTGGGATTTATCGAGATTTACCCTCACCCCTTCATAGTTGTTTTCGACAAGGCTCCAACCCTCTTTCTTCGCCGCGTATTCATTTAAATTATCTAAAACGTTCTGACCGTAGGGTTTAAAATCATCGAGATTTACCTTCATTCTGAACTCAATGCTTTCGGCAGGTTCTTTGAGAGTTTCTATAAGACTTTCGAGTTTATATCCCTGTTTTCTGCCGCGCGCAAGTTCTATTAAAAGTTTGGTGACGAGATAAGCGCCGTCGTCAAGGAAATAATTTTCTTTGAGCGCTCCGTGTCCGCTGGTCTCGATTGCAAGTTGACTGTCCTGTCCAAGATTATTTAATCTTATCGACTCGTTTATAACGTTCCTGTAACCCCTTTTAAAACGATGGTGAATACCGCCATTTGCCGTTATGAATTCATTGAGTCCGGTAGAGGTAATCGAGTCGGTTACAATGGTAGTACCTGGGTGTTCGCGTAAAAGAATAGCAGAAAGCATTGCTATCAGGCGGTTACGGTTGAGTTCGGTTCCGTCCGAAAGCACCGCACCCGCGCGGTCGACGTCGGTGTCGAAAATTATACCGAAATCGGCTGAATTATCCTTAACGGCTTTCATAATACTTCTCATCGCCGTCTCGTCTTCGGGATTAGGTATATGATTGGGAAAACTTCCGTCGGGCTCGAGATACAAACTGCCCGAAGTATCCGCTCCGAGCGGTTTAAGCACCTTGTCCACAAAAAATCCGCCCGCGCCGTTACCGGCGTCAACTACTATCTTAAAGCCTTCGAGCGGTTTTTCTTCGCCCGTCGCGTTTCTTATCTTATCGGCAAGTATTTTTGAATACGCGTCCATAAATTCGCCGCTTTGAAGTTTACCTTTCGGAAGACCTGTTACTCCGTCGCTTTCGGCTATGGACAAAATCTTCTTAATATCTTCTTTTTCAAGTCCGCCCTGAGCGGTGAAAAACTTAAACCCGTTTCTGTTGAAAGGGAGATGACTTGCAGTTATCATTACCGCGCCGTCGTAATTATAGCCCTCGGTAACGGTTGACATAAACATCGCGGGAGTGGACGCCATTTTAAAATCGGTTACGTCAAGCCCCTGCTCTGTCATAGAAGAACATATCCAATCGGAAAGTTTTTCGCCTGAAAGTCTGCTGTCTCTTCCGACCGAAACTCTGAGATTTTCCTTGCCCGTTTTTTCTTTAAGCCAGACCGCAAAGCCTCTGCCTATATCCTTACACGCTTTTTCGGTAAGATTTACGTTCTGATTTTCCACACCTTCCAATGCGACTCCGCGGATGTCGCTTCCGTTCTGAAGTTTCTTGTAGTCCATTTTTCTCCTTTTCCTCGTAAAAATTTATTTTTTCGCCGATTGCTTATAATTTACTTATCTTTTTATAAATTGTACAATTTATTGATTTTACACTTTATTGAGTTTATGACTGTAAAAATATAAATAAAAAATAAAAAGATTAAAATATTACCCGAATATTTTATCGGCGGTGTTTTTAATATAATTCAATGAGTCTATAAGTTCATTTGTATTCTCAAAATCGTTTTTATAAACTTCGAGAATAAGTGCCCCGTCGAACCCGACGTCCCGAAGTTTTTTAAAAAGGTCTTTAAAATCTGTTTCGCCTCGGCCGGGAAGGCACATTTTACCCTCGCCGTCAACGTCGGAAAGATGGACGGTAACTATATCTTCGCCCATTTCCTTTATGTACTCATTACAACTTATACCGCTCTGACGCGCTTGTTTTATATCCAGCGTGCCTTTTATGCCGGGAGCATATTTTTTAAGCGTACTGAAAAATCCTATGTAATTATAATAACCCCAATGCACGTTCTCATAAGCGAGTTTTACCCCGTAACTTTCGGTTACTCTCATTATTTCCCGTGTTATCGCTCCAACGCGTTCGAAATCTATCTTTACGGGCGTTTTTTTGAACCGGGCGCCTCCGTGAAAGGTATAATAAGAAGCGTTTATTTTTTGCGCCGCCTCCATTGCTCCTTTAAGTATCTTGAAAGAATCGTCCTTTGCCCTGTCGTTAAGACTGTATAACTGCGGCTCGTACTGAGTAGTTAGCACATGCACCGAGTGAATGTCGAGCGCGCCCTTTCTTTCCTTTAACAACTCACCGAAATCTTTGTTATACTCGCAAAAAGATTCCAAAAATACTTCTGCGGTGCTTATACCCGTTTTGTTCAAAAATTGCACCGCGTCCTCGGTATTGAATCTGCCGAAAAGGGACGCAGTGGAAATGCCTGTTTTCATTTAGGTAAACTCTCTGAATGATAATATAAATTGATTATTTTATTTTAATTTTCCGATATTTAACGGTAAAAATTCCGATTTTAACGTTAAATTTTTATTTTAAACGTAAAATTTATTTTTTTACTTTTTATCAGTTTTACTTTTTATATTAACGTGTGTTTTTATTATTTATTAGCATTTTTATTTTTACATTAACCGTATTTCGGCGGGCGGCAAAACGCCGCCCGCCGAAAAGATTTTTAAAATTCCGGCTCTATCAGACCTAAATCGCCGTCGTTACGCTTATAAAGCACCTGAACGGTATTGCTCTTGGCTTCCAAAAAAACGAAGAACGAATGTCCCAATAAATCCATTTCTTCAATCGCCTCTGTTACGGTCATGGGTTTAAGCACAAATTTCTTTTCTTTTACAACCTTACTGTCAGACTTCGCGTTTTCCTTTTCGAAAAACATTGCGGCGTCGCGGTACGCGGCGTTTTTACTGCTCTTGTCAAAACGCGTGCGATACTTTCTTATCTGTCCTTCAAGTTTGGGAAGAACCGCGTCGAGATTGTCATAAAAATTATCGCTCGACGCCGTTGCGCGTACAAATTTACCCGCATAGTCCAGCATAACCTCGGTCGTTAAAGACTGGGATTCTTTTTTGAAAGAGACTTTGGCTTTGGTATCGGAATTTTCGAAATATTTATCGAGTTTTCCGATTTTCAATTCGGTTATCTCTTTAAGGTGGTCGCTTACCGTGCAATTTCTTGATGTGATTTCTATTTTCATGTTGTTCCCTCCTTATATTTGCCACGGACGGTGAATCCGCCCGATAACTTTGATTTGCAGGCGATTAAGTCCTTCTATATAATATTACTCCGCGAGCCTTGAAAAACCCTTTACAATGCAATAATTACTTTTAATTTACTCTTATTAAATTTTTAATATAACTCTTTATGTTTTATATTTTTTTAAAATTATACATTTATAAAATATTCATAGTGTAGTCTGCTGGTTTATATTATCCGATTGAAAGAATATTTTTTCGGATTTTTCACGGCAAGTAAGCCTAAATCAGTTTTTGAAGAAAAACTCGTCTCCGTCGGCGTCCGCGTCAACCGTTACGCAGGAATTCTCTTTGAGTTCGCCGCGCAGTATCTTTTCGCTCAGTTTATCCTCGATATTTCTCTGAATAACACGCTTTAACGGTCTTGCTCCGTAATTATCGTCGTAACCTTTTTTGATTATAAGGTCCATGGCGGCGGGCGATATTTCAAGTTTCACGCCGAGCACGGCAAGCCTTTTTCTCAAACTTTTCAGCATGAGTTCGGCAATCTTAGCCGTTTCTTCCTTAGTAAGTTTATGGAATACGATTATGTCGTCGATACGGTTCAAGAACTCAGGTCTGAACTTCTCTTTAAGAGCGTCCATGTATCTGTCGCACATTTTATCGTATTCAGCCTGGTTGCTGCCCGCAAACCCGAGAACGTTCCTGTGCTGGATTTCGGTCGCTCCGACGTTAGAGGTCATGATAATAATGCAGTTTTTAAAACTTACTACTCTGCCTTTGCTGTCGGTAAGTCTGCCGTCGTCGAGTATTTGCAACATTATGTTGAATACGTCGGGGTGAGCCTTTTCAATCTCGTCGAAAAGAACAACCGAATAGGGTTTTCTTCTGACTTTTTCTGTGAGTTGTCCCGCTTCGTCAAAGCCGACGTATCCGGGAGGCGCGCCTACCATCTTGCTGACCGAGTGTTTTTCCATATATTCGGTCATATCTATACGGATAAGATTGTCTTCGTTGCCGAATACCGCTTCTGCGAGCGCCTTACTGAGTTCAGTCTTACCTACGCCGGTAGGACCGACGAAAATAAACGAACCGATAGGACGGTTGGGATCTTTAAGCCCTGCCCGTGCTCTGCGTATAGCGTCCGACACCGCTTTGACCGCATCGTCCTGACCTATAACTCTCTGGTGCAAAACCGCTTCGAGGTCCAAAAGCCTCTGAG
>CALWBJ010000167.1 GCA_944376035.1 uncultured Clostridia bacterium
ATAAATAACCTTTTCATGTTATAATACCTCTGTAAAAGCAGTTAATATCAGATATATAGTTTATCAGAAACAGAGGTAAATAAAATTTTATGGCCAGAGTTCCGGAAAAAAACAATCTTATACTGAAAATTCAGGAAGGTGAACTTTTCAAGTTTTTTGATACCGAAAATCGTGAAAGGGTTACGGTAGGTTCGCAGCGAATTTGTGATATAGTCATAAAATCGCCTGCAATTTCTTCTTTGCAGGCATTGATATACAAAGAGAACGGCCTTTGGTTCGTAAAAAATATGACTCCGGAAGATTCTCGATGCGAATTGCTTATAAGCGGTAAAAAACCCAAAAAAAATCCTTTCAGACTGGACGGAGAGTTATCGCTCCGCCGTTTCGGAGATAAAAAAACCGTTATTGCAGAAATAGCGCCGGTTAAAAATATAAGCCGCAGACACGACAAAAAGCACATCGACCTTACTGAAAGAACCATAACGGTTGTGGGTAGCGGCGAATCGTGCGATGTCAGGGTCAACAATCCTATGGTTGACGAAAAACACTTTTTTATCGTCTACGACGGCGGTAGATGTTTTATAGAAGACTGCCGCAGTCTTAACGGTACTTACGTAAATAATAAAAAAATAAAGCGGGCACTTCTTAACGATTACGACAGAATCTCAATTCCGTCCGCAGCGTACGTATTTTTTAACAACAAACTTCTTTTTTCCACATCGCCTGCCGGAATACAGATTGACGTAATGCATATATCAAAAGAAGTCCCCGATAAATATTCCAAAAATAAAAAAATCATGCTTGTAAACGATGTCAGTTTCCGTATAGACGCTGGTGCATTCGTGGCAATTGTAGGAGGAAGCGGCGCCGGCAAATCCACAACTTTGGACTGCATAAACGGAACGAGACCTGCAACAGACGGAAAAATATTTTACGATACCAACGATTATTATGAGAATATAAACTCCTATAAAGGAGTGGTGGGGAATGTTCCGCAAAAAGACGTCATGCATGAAGATCTTACAGTTGAAGACGCGCTTTATTACACCGCGCTTTTACGTATGCGCTCCACTATGAAAAAACAAGAAGTAATGGAATGGGTTTATAAGGCTATCGAGGACGTAAAACTTCAAGGCAAGGAACATATTAAAATAAGTTCTTTGTCCGGCGGGCAGAAAAAACGTGTGTCAATAGCCATGGAATTGCTTTCCGACCCGAAAGTTATATTTCTCGACGAACCGACAAGCGGGCTTTCGCCCGACCTTGACCTGAAAATGATGGCGCTTCTTAAAGAACTTTCAAATAAAGGAAGAACAATTGTTATAGTAACTCACGCAATGGAAAATCTGGATAAGTGCGATAAGGTCGCTTTTCTCGGTACGGGCGGGAGACTGTGTTTTTACGGTAAGCAGGCGGAAGTGTTTAAATACTTCGGAAAGAACAGTTATTCAAGAATTTTCGCCTCGCTCACAGACGAAACTGTATGCAAAACCTTTGAGGAACGCTATAAATCAAGTGAATATTATAAAGAACTGATGCAATCTTATCATAAACTTTACGGCGCCGAAAAAGCGAACGTGAGACAAAAAAAAGACTCTGAAAAGAGAAGCGGGGGCGCAAAAACAGAAAACGCGGAGGATTCTTATGAAGAAATTTAAAAAACGCTCTGCTAAAATGAATATGATGCATTACAACGTGCTTGTAAGAAGACAGTTCAAACAGATAATTTCTAACGTTAAACTTTTCTGTTCGTTATTATTGCAGGCGCCTGTAATGCTCTTGATATCTTTATTGGTTTATGACAATAATACTTTTAATCCAACCGTTAACGTGGTAAGCGCGACGACTATAATATTTGTACTCGTTTTTGTCTCCGCATTAATGGGGATTTTGAATTCTTACAGTGCGATATGCAACGAAAGAGCAATACTTACGCGAGAAGTGTTCGGCGGACTTGACGTGACGGGATATTTACTTGCAAAATTCACCGTGCTGGCGGTAGTAGGACTTATTCAGTGTCTTATTCTCGGTATAGGTGCGCTTGTTTTTATAGATTTTTCGTTCGCAGTACCTTTTATAGGCGCAATACAATTTTTATTCGCATTGTATCTTACTAATATCTCCGTTGCGGCAATGGGGCTTCTGATATCTTCTTTACTTAAAGACGCAGGCAGCGCCATTCTGCCTGTTCTTGTTGTGATTATCGTGCAGGTGGTTTTTTCGGATGCCGTTTTTACTCTGAACGGTTGGGTGAATAATCTTTGTAACTTTGTCTCTACAATGTGGGGTGTGGCTATTATCGGTAAAGGTTGCGATCTTAATTCTTTCTGGCCGGCCGGTACTTTTAAAAAAATGTATAATTACACTCCTTTTATAGGATTTGCGGTGTTGATTGCGCTTACGGCGCTGTGTCTTTTTCTTGCTATAATGAAATTAAAATTTGATTACAGAAATAAAGAATAAATAAAGAAATTAAATAAAATTTTTGATATTATAAATTCTTCCGATAAATTATAATTGTTTTTTTGATATATTATCAAAAAATCTCGTATAAATTTTTATAATGGTATTGACAAGGTTAAAAAAGGGTGATATTTTAAAATTATAATTCAGTGAAATACAAAATTTTATATATGTGAAAAATTACTTCTTAACTATAAAAAATCAAAAAAATTTCACAGTTTTTTAAAAGCATAGAAAAATTTAAAAAGGCTAGCCTTTTATCTTTGCGCAAAAATGCGCAAAGACAGGTGATTGTCGGATTTTAAATCATGGGGGAAATTTATATGGTGGAAAAAAGTTGAAGTCTTTATGAGTTTACGCCGGGAGAATATATTGCGGCATAAACTTTTCTTTTTAAATTATACTTTGATATAAATTTTTGAAAACAAATAATTTCAGGAGGACTATATGAAAAAATTGGCAACTTTAATAATGATCGCGGCTATGCTCTTCTGTTCGCTTTTTTCGGCAATGGGCTGTACCGGAACGGGTGAAGGAGAAGTCAGCAGTGACGAAAACACACTGAATGTCAGCATTTATAAGGCGGGATACGGAGATCAGCAGTGGAGGGCAATGTTTTCAC
>CALWBJ010000168.1 GCA_944376035.1 uncultured Clostridia bacterium
TTTTATTTTTATTTTTATTTTTTTATAGTTTTTAATTTTTCAATTTTATAAAAAACGGCTTTTTTACGTTTTGATTGTTTGATTTTTTAGTCAATTTTAGTCCCAAAATATCGACAGTAAAAAATTATCTTAAAGGTTACAATTGAAAATTTTAGTAATTTTTATTTTTAGTAATTTTTATTTTCGGTTTTATCTTCAATTATAAATAATTATTGTTCTATTTTGTTTTTTTCATAATATAATTTATTGATGGATTTCTCATTTTTACCTGTGGATTACGAACGGGCTGTAAGAAAAATAGAAACGGACAAACTGTTTGAAATAAGGCTCCGTTGCGGTTTTCCCGTACAACTTAATATACAAGGCAAAAAAGCCTTTTTAACTGAAGAAGGGTACAGTCTTTTTGCAAACAATGCGTTTTGTTGTGATGAAAAGACTATTTCATACATAATAGGTGAATTGACTGAGCATTCATTATACGCATTTAACGACAGAATAAGAAACGGATATTTAACGACTAAAGACGCTATAAGGGTTGGGCTTGCGGGAGAATGCGTTTATGATAACGATAAACTTATAACGGTAAAGAATATTACATCACTTAACATTCGCGTTCCTCATGAAATAAAAGGTTGTGCTGAAAAAATATATCCGATTGTTTTAGACGGAAACATTATAAACAATACCCTTATAATTTCGCCTCCTTTTTTCGGAAAAACAACCCTGCTTAAAGATCTTGCAAGGATTATTAACAAAAAACAAAAAAAATCCATTCTTATAATAGATGAGCGCGGAGAATTTGAGAGCGTAAAAGGTCAATATATCGATAAAATACGTTACTCGGACAAACTTTATGCACTTACTTACGGATTAAGGTCTATGTCTCCCGAAATAGTAATAACAGACGAACTGATAGAAAAAAATGATTGGAGATGCGCACAATCGGCAGTGAACAGCGGATTAAATATAATTGCAAGTTGTCATGCTCAGAACATATCTGACTTACAGAAAAAAGAATATTTTATAAAAGGTTTATTCGACAGGTATATTGTACTCGATAATAAAAATTATTTTGGAGTTGTTAAGGAAGTACTGGACGGAGAATTTAATAAAGTATGAAAATAGTTTGCGGAATAATATCAATTATCGTCTGTACCTTCATAGGATACAGAATGTCCACGAAGTATTCTGAAAAAAGAAAGTTTTATAATTCTTTTTCTTCTTTCAATAAAAGGCTTCTGTATGAAGTAAGTTTTACAAAATTATCTCTTGTCAAAATTTTAAAAAACTATGGGACTGAAAATGACGATTTCATTTGTGTCTTAAAAGAAAAATATTTATTTAATAAAGAATCCTCTCCAATTAAGTATAAATATCTTACCGATGATGAAAATTCTTATTTTTCACAGTACATAGAAAATATAGGACTTGGAGATAGCGTCTCTCAATCGCTATACCTTACTGGTGTTGGAAAATATCTGGATAATCAACTTAATGCTGCAATTGAAAACGAAAAGAAATACAAGTCGCTTTATATAAAACTCGGTTTTTTATCGGGATTGATAGTTTTTGTCATTCTGTTATAGGTGAACGTATGGGAATAGATATAATTTTTAAAATAGCCGCAATAGGCATTCTTATTACAGTAATTACTCAAGTAATAAAAAAAAGTGACCGGGACGATATCGCTACTCTAGTAGCACTTGTGGGCCTTATTATAGTGCTTACATTAGTAATAAATATGATAAGCGAACTTTTTGAAACAATAAAAAATATTTTTAATCTATACTGACATGATACAGGTAACAGCGATTTCACTTATATGTGCAATAATAATCATTTACCTTAAAAGCGTAAATTCTGAGTTAGCCTTCCTTGCGACCATAGGTTCGGGTATACTGATTATGGGGGTAGGGCTTACATATTTATCGGAAGCATTTGACTTTATAAATAAAGTTTCCGAAGTAACCGGGATAAGCAATGAACTTTACAAAATAATATTTAAAATTACCGCAATCGGATATATAGTGGAATTCGGCGCATCGACGATAGAAGATTTCGGACTTAAAAGTCTGGCGGACAAACTGGTGTTTGTTGGAAAGATAGTCATTCTTACTATGTCATTACCGATTATATACGGTGTATTTAATTTAATAACGGAAATACTGGCATGAAAAGAAAATCATTTACATTTTTAGTAATACTTATAGTGATTTGTTCGACTGCTTTTATAATGTTCTCACCTGTAAAACAGGTTAAGGCTGACGAACTTTCCGATACGATAGAAGATCAGATAGATAATATAGATTTAAGTGAGCTGGAAGAATTTTTTGAAAATTTAAACGATAAACCCGATGGCGTAGATTTTTTCGGATATGTTTACGGAATGCTCAAAGGGGAATATAATCTTGATTATTCATCTCTTTTAAATTATACACTGAATGTTTTTTTATCTAAAGTTTACGCTGTTTTGCCAATATTTATAAATATAATCGCGATAGCAATTTTTTGTGGGATTATCAATAATTCCAAAGGCGCGTTTTTAAAAGATGAAATAGCAGACGTTATTTTTTTTGTGTGTTTTTCTTCTATAATACTTTTACTGTCAGGGCAGATATATTCAATTTTTGAGAACATTAAAAACACCATAGAAAATATATCGAAATTGACAGAGATTATGTCTCCCATAATATTTACTCTTATGATCGGTTCGGGGGGGAGTGTGTCCGCTGCGATTTATAAGCCTGCCGTAACGTTTTTAACGGGAATAATAATTTATATTATGACATATGTGATTATTCCGCTAATAGGAATTATGGCGGTATTTTCGGCGATTTCAAACTTTTCGAGTTCATTAAAACTCAAAAAATTTTCTGATTTTGCCGCCGGTATAATCAAATGGATAATCGGTCTGATAATTACTGTTTTTGGTATATTTATAACAGTACAAGGTATCAGCGGTGCTACTTTTGACGGAATTTCCTGGAAAGCGGCAAAATATGCAATATCAAATTCCATTCCTTTGGTAGGGGGATTTTTAAAAGATGGCTTCGACCTCGTAATTGCAGGAAGTGTACTTATTAAAAATGCAGTAGGTGTTTCTGTTATTTTTGTTTTATTCTACGTTATATTGTCTCCGGTTTTGTATATGGCGGCTTTCTCGCTTTTGCTCAAACTTACCGCTGCGGTAACCGAACCCGTCGCAGATTTGAGAATTTCGGATTTCTGTACGTCAATGTCTAAAAGTATCTCATATCTCCTTGCTGTTTTACTTACTGTGGGCTTTATGTTGTTCATAATTGTATTACTGATAATTTTTTCCGCCAATGCGTTTATTTAAGAGGAGAATAAAATGAAAAGTTGGATACTCAGCGTAGGCGCTATGATTTTGCTTACAGCCATTATAACTATTATTCTTCCAAAGGGTAAAACATCCGGGCTTATAAAGAGTGTGTTTGCACTCCTTTCGTTACTGGTTATAATTCAACCCGTAACTGCGCTTAAAAACGGGGACTCCGATTTTTCAATTCCTTCGATATCAGGCGGGAATGAGATAGTTATTCAGGAAAACTATCTTGAATTTATAGTAAGAAAAAGAAACGAAAATAATGAAAAAAATTGTGAAAAAATTTTAACTGAAAACGGAATAAACGGAGCAACCGTAAGTATAGAATATACCACCGACGAAAATGCTTCCTATGAAATTCAAAAAATAATATTAAATTTTGAAAACTCGGTTATAAATTCGGACAAAGAACATATATATATCATAGAAACCGCTATTGAAGAAATTGCCGAATATCTTGATACGGACAGTGAGGTAATTGAAGTTTATGGAAAATGAACACAAAGAAAAACAAACTATATTGAACAGAATAAAAAACGATAAAAAAATTCAATACATAATAGTCGGAATCCTTGCAATAATAGCAATAATAATAGTTGCTTCAAGTTATTTGATAAAACCTGCATCGGCCGACTACTCGTATCAGGACGATTACGCAAGCATTCTTGAATCAAAACTTTCAAAAGTACTTAGTGAAGTTGACGGCGCGGGTAAAGTTTCGGTAATAATAACCGTCGAGTCGGGTATGGAGACGGTTCTTGCAATGGAAACGGTTACAACCGAGACTGCAAACGGAACGGAAATAGTGGAAACTCCTATTGTGGTAAACGGTAAAACTGTTGTATTAAAAGAACTTTTTCCTAAAATAACAGGAGTTCTTATTGTGGCGGAAGGGGCTAGCAGTATTTCCGTATTAAATAAAATTCAGCAAGCGACAATGTCGCTTCTTGATGTAGATATAAATAATATAGAAATTTTAACAATGAAATAAAAAAGGAGAATTTTTTATGTCAAAGAAAAAGAAAGTAATTGTTTTATCCTGCATGATCGCATTGCTTGCGGTAACCGCCGTCTTCAATTTTATCCTGACGACAGCGCCCACCGGTAACGACGATTCAACCGTAGTAAGTTCGGCGAACTACTTTACTCAGTATCGCAATGAACGACTCACCACCAGAAACGAAGAACTTTTACAACTTGATGCCGTAATAGCTTCTGCTACTGCAACTGATACGGAAATAGAAGAAGCGCTTCAACTGAAAGTAAAACTTACCGAGATTACGGAAAAAGAACTTCTTTTAGAAAATCTTATAAAAGCATACGGTTTTGAGGATATTGTCGTAATAATAGGATTAGATTCGGAAAATGTTAATGTTATAGCGAAAACCGATGAACTTACTACTGATGATGCCATAAAAATCAGTACGGTTATATATGAAGAAAACATTGCGTCGCCCGAAAATATAAAAATTATTCCTATTTCTTAAAAAACGCTATGCAAATCTGAGATTTTGTGGTAAAATGTTTACATCAAAATTATTTTGTTGAAAGAGGCATTATGGCACGTTTCAAAAAAATACCGCAAAATCGCCATGAGGGCAGAATAGTTTACGGCGACAATATCGTGGACGGTATAGTAATGCTTGCCGTTTCTGAACTTGACTATGTAGAACTGTGTTCTATTGCGCCCCGTAAACAAATGCGTAGCAGTGCGATCAAAGTTATTCTCGATAAAGACGGCGTACATGTGGACGTTGCGGTTAAAATTCATTTTTCGCAAAGTGTTTCTGAAATTGCTTTTAAAATTCAGGAAGCAGTCAGGCACAATGTTGAATCAATGACCGAATATCATATTGCATCGGTGAATGTTACGGTACGCGGCGTTATGTTCGATGATATCGTTAAGACTTCAAATGCCGATAATACTGTTGAAAACGGAAGTGAATCCGTTTCAGACAACACAAAGGACGGCGAGCAATGAGGAGTCTTGTAAGAGAAACAATTTTCAGATTTATATTTGCAAAGTTCTTCAATCCGGAGGATGAAGAACTTTTTGCTGTTCTTTTAAAGAGCGGCAACTTTAACGATGATGACAAAAATTTTGCACATAAGTTGCTGTCTTCCGTGGAAAATAATAAGACAAATATTTTATGTAAGATTGAAGAGTATGCAAAAAAGTTTTCTTATAACAGAGTTCATTGCGCCGATAAATGCGCGCTTCTTATAGGAATGAGTGAAATGAATGATTTTCCCGAAACTCCTGTTGCCGTTGTTATTGACGAAGCGGTCAGTCTTGCTGCAAAATATACAACCGAAAAGAGCACGGATTTTGTAAACGCAGTATTGTCTCAATACGCAAAGGAGAAAAATAATGGCTGAAATTATAGACGGAAAACTACTGGCTTTAAAAGTTAAGGATAAGTTAAAATCCAAAGTTGTGGAATTCAAAAATAAATACGGACGCGATATAGTTCTTTCCGTAGTTCTTGTAGGAGATAATCCAGCGTCGCAGGTTTATGTTCGTAATAAACTAAAAGCAACAGAATATGTAGGCATGAAATCACTCTCTTTTGTGTTACCCGAAAACGCTTCTGAAAATCAGGTCGCAGAGACGGTAAAATCACTTGCCGTGGATAAAGGAGTTGACGGTATTCTCGTTCAGTTACCTCTTCCGAAAGGAATAGATGAAAGAAAGATTTTAAAACTTATTCCTCCCGAAAAGGATGTTGACGGATTTCTTGCGGAAAATGTCGGAAAACTCATGTTGGGTGAAGAAACGACCGTTGCTTGTACGCCTTTCGGAGTTTTGACGATGCTTAAAGAGAATAATATTGAGTTGTCCGGAAAAAACGCCGTTGTTATAGGTCGCAGCAATATTGTGGGTAAACCTATGGCGATGCTTTTGCTTAAAGAAAACTGTACCGTAACAATCTGCCACAGCAAAACAGTAAATCTTAAAGAAATGTGCAGCAATGCAGATATTTTAATTGCCGCTATCGGTAAACCGCTTTTCGTTACGGCGGATATGGTTAAACCCGGCGCGGTTGTGATAGACGTAGGTATAAACAGAACGGAAAAAGGTATAGTAGGGGACGTGGATTTTGAAAACGTAAAAGAAAAAGTTTCTTTTATTTCTCCCGTACCCGGCGGCGTCGGTCCGATGACCATCGCTATGTTGCTGGAAAATACTTATCTTTGCGCTTTGAGGAGAGAAAATTGTTAAATTTTAAGAACAAATTTGAAACTTACCGTACTCGTTTCGAAAATCTTCTTGAAAATTATTTTGATAATGAATGTAATGGTATTCCCGAAATACTAAAAGAATCGATGAGTTACGCGATTAAAGACGGAGGGAAACGTGTCCGCCCGGTCTTATGTTTTGCAACTGCGGAAATGCTCGGCGTAGAAATAAAAAATGTTGAGTACTATGCACTGGCAATAGAGATGATTCATTCTTATTCATTGGTTCACGATGATCTTCCGGCTATGGATAATGACGATTACCGTAGAGGAAAATTATCTACGCATAAAAAATTCGGCGAGGCATACGGAATACTTGCGGGAGACGGTCTTTTAAATTTTGCTTATGAGACATGTCTTAAAAAAAGAGATATATGCGAAAAGGATTTACGCGCCATAAAACTGATTGCGGAACATGCCGGCAGCAAGGGTATGGTCGGCGGACAAGTTCTTGATTTGCTTAATGAGAGCAATAAAAATGCCGATAGCGAAGATTTGTTCAGGATTTATGAAAACAAAACGGCAAAACTTATAATGGCTCCCATACTTGTAAGTTCGATTATTGCAGGTGACAAATATTACAGTGAATTATCGAATTACGGATATAATCTCGGGTTACTTTTTCAGATAGTGGACGATATTATGGACGAAGAGGGGAGTTTGGAAAGTATCGGAAAAACACCGCATAAGGACAGGTTAGAAGATAAACTCACTTCTGTCAGGGTTTTCGGCCTTCAAGGGGCAAAGGAACTTGCAAAAGAAAAATATCTTAATTGCTGTGAGTTCATTAAAAAAATTCCCGGAAATGAATTTCTGAAATGCTTTACGGACATGATGTATAATCGAAAAAATTAAAACACAATTCATTTGTGTTTTTTTATTTAAAATTTAATCGTAATTCCTATTTAAAAATAAAGTTATATAGATAAATTAAATAAAAAATATAAAATTATGAGATTGGATTATTACCTTGCGCAGCAAGGATTTTTTGATTCGCGTTCAAAAGCAAGACAGGCGATTGAAAGAAACGAAGTGCATCTTGACGGTAAGATTGTAAATAAACCTGCCTTAGAGATAAATCCCTGTAAACCTCAAAATATTAAAATTATAAGTGCAATGCATTTTGTTTCACTGGGAGGATATAAATTACAAAAAGCATTATCTGACTTTGATTTTAATGTCAAAGGAATGATTGCCGCAGACTTAGGTGCAAGTACGGGCGGATTTACAGATTGTCTGCTTCAAAACGGTGTTAAAAAAGTGTTTTGCGTCGATTTGAACGATTCATTGCTGCATCCCGAACTTGTAAAGGATAATAGAGTAGTTACTTTAATAAAAAATGCCAGAGAACTGGAAAAGAGTGATTTTGGCGATCCTTTGGATTTAATAACTGCCGAACTCAGTTTTATTTCCGCTACATATATTATTCCTGTTATAAGTAAAATTACCGATCATAAAAAATACGCGTTAATCCTCATTAAACCTCAGTTCGAGACAGGAATAAAAAAGAATTTTAAAAACGGTATTATAAAAGATAAAAAATTACGAATTTCAGCATGCGAAAAGGTCTACGAGTGCGCAATAAGCAATAATCTTATACCTCAAAAAATCACCACTACACCATACCGTGTAAAAAAGAACGTGGAATATATGATGTTATTACAAAAAGATGGTGAATACTCATTGAATCTGGACGAATATTTCTCAAAATAAATATTTTTATTCATAAATTTATTCAATTTTGTTGATATAGTTTTCATTTTGTGATATTCTTTAAATTAGGTGAACAATGAAAGTTTTAATATATATAAATGACGGAAAAGCGGGCGGCGATGAATGGCGTAAAAACGTAATCAGCCTGTTGTCGGAAAATAATATAGAATGGGAATTTATAAAAAACTCTGATCTTAAAAAAAATATTAAGGCAGATGCTTTGTTTGTTTATGGCGGAGACGGCACTATTTTACATCTCAATGAATTTTCCGGAAAAAATAATATTCCGATTCTCGGTATAAATGCAGGTAAACTCGGTTTTTTAAGCGAGTTTGAAAAGGATGAGACGGAAATTGCGATAAAGGCGCTTAAAAACGGAGAATTGATAAAAGATGCGAGAGTAACCCTTAAAGTTAAAAGCAAAAATAAGGTTTATAATGCTCTTAACGACGCCGTTTTACAAAGAATATATACAAAAGAACATACGGCGCTTGTCGTAAATGTCAAAATAATTATTGATAATAATTACATAGACGATATAGTAGGCGACGGTGTTATCGTAAGTACTCCGACCGGTTCAACCGCTTATTCTCTTTCTGCAGGCGGGGCAATAATGACTCCCGAAATAAACGCTTTTTCCTTAACGCCTATAAGTGCTCATTCACTTCATGTAAGGCCGATAGTTTATTCTTCCGATTCTACCTGTATTCTTGAAATTAACGAAGGGAGTCTTACGGGTTTGTTTATTGACGGAATGCTTGTAGATACTTTGGGACCAAAAGATAATGTATTTATTGAAAAATCAGATTTAAAAGCGATATTTTACAGAAAGAAAGATTCAAATTTCTTTACTCGTCTTGCAACGAAATTTAAAAATAACGGAGACAGGTTAAAACAATGACCAAAAAAGAGCGTCTGAATAAAATATTAGAACTTATAGAAAATCATGAAATTGATACACAGGAAGAGTTAACGGAAAAATTGGTAGAGGCAGGTTTTAATGTCTCTCAGGCTACTGTTTCAAGAGATATTAAGGAACTAAACCTTATAAAAAGTAACGGTACGTCCAGAAAATTTAAATACGTAAAAAATACCGATGTTTCTTCCGGTGTTTCTCCTAAAATTATACATTTATTCAAACAAGTTACTCTATCAATAATTCCGGCAGGTAATCTCATTGTTATCAAAACTTTAAGCGGCAATGCGGGAACTGCGGGCATGGCTATTGATGAAATGAAAATTGCTCAATGTATAGGAACTGTCGCAGGTGATGACACATTGCTTATCGTAACAAGAAATAATACTGATGCGGAAACCATTGTAAAACGGTTAAGGACACTGTAATGCTTGAAAAACTGGTAATAAAAAATATTGCGCTGATAGATTCTGCAGAGATTGAATTTTCCGAAGGGCTCAACGTATTATCGGGGGAGACGGGTTCCGGTAAATCTGTTATCATTGAATCGTTAAATTTTGTTCTCGGTGCAAAAGCAGATAAATCTCTTATCAGAAGCGGAGAAAAAGAATGTCTTGTAAGGGCGGAATTTAACGTATCGGGGAACAAGAATATTTATAATGTATACCGTGAACTCGATTTAGAACAGGAAGATCTTTTGATTATAACCAGAAAGATGAGTATCGACGGAAAAAGTTCGGTTAAAGTGAACGGTAATACGGTAACTCTCGGAATGCTTAAACAATTTACCGTTTATCTTGTCGATGTTCATGGACAAAGTGAGCATTTTTATCTTTTAAAGAACGCCAACCAACTTGAATTGATTGATAAAATGGGTGGTGCTCAAACAGCCAAATTATTAAAAGAATGCTCGGAAGAATATAATAATTATAAAAATTTATGCCGACAAATGGACGAAATCGGGGGAGATGAAAGCAGCAGAGCAATAAGACTTGATGTTCTGAATTTCCAGATAGACGAGATTGAAAAAGCAGACATAAAGGAAAACGAAGAATCGGAACTTAATGAAATCAAACAAAAACTTTTTTTTCAGGAAAAAATTATAACGGCACTGAAAACGGTATACGAATCTTTTTCTGATGAAAACGGAGGGAGTGATTTACTTTCGGTATCTCAGAAAGTTCTCGGAGGTATTTCTTCGCTTTCTACCGAATATTCTGAATTGTACGATAGACTTGAAAGTGTATTTTCCGAACTTGACGATATTGCAGAAACTTGCAGAAGTATTTCAGAAAGTCTTAGCGGTGAGGAGTACGATGCCGACTATATAGAAAACCGACTTGAAACAATTAAAAAATTAAAGAAAAAGTACGGTGATTCAGTCCGGGAAATAAACGATTTTTGTGAAAAGGCCAAAGAAGAAAAATATAAATTAGAAAATATTTCACAGTTTAGTGAAAAACTTTTAGCAGAAATCGAAAATTCAAAGAGAAATTTGTATAAATCCTATAATAGTTTAAGCGACAGAAGAAGGACGGTGGCAAAAGAATTTTCGGAAAACATTCTTTCCGAACTTTCCGAACTCTCAATAAATAAAGCACAATTTTATGTGGATTTTTCTTCAAAACCTGAATTTGAAGAATGTAAATTTGACTCTCCTAACGGTTTTGATAAGATTGAGTTTATGTTCTCCGCAAACTACGGAGAACCGGTAAAACCTCTTTCTGCAGTTATAAGCGGCGGGGAGATGAGCAGATTTATGCTCGCAATTAAAGTTCAGACGTCAAAATTCAATAACATATCGACTTTCATTTTTGATGAAATCGACGCGGGAATAAGCGGCTCGGTTGCGAGAACGGTAGCGGAAAAGTTTGCCAAGATTTCTCTTAATACACAGATTATCGCAATTTCTCATTTGCCGCAAATATCCGCTATGGCCGATAATAATCTCCTTATTTCAAAATCAGAAAAATCCGATAAAACTTTTACTTCCGTAATCAGCCTCGATAGTAAATCCAAAATTAAGGAAATTATAAGACTGATAGGCGGTAGTCCAGAAAGCGAATCTGCAAAAAAACACGCGGAAGAACTTGTTGAATCGGCAAATGAATATAAGAAATATATAAAAAATAAATCTTTATAAATCTATGCCGGGATTTTTTCGACTTACATATTATATTAGTTGTACTATGTTTTTTCGAATATAATATATTTTTTGCTTTAACTAAACATATTTGTTTGTCATAAAAAATAAATGTGCAAAAAACATTTGATTTTTTGCATATTTTTTTATTTTTATCTCATAATAAACCATAACGGAGTAAAAATGAAGATAAAAAGAACGGTAATATTTATAGTTTTTGCGATACTGACATCAATTTCCGCGAACTATTATTCTGCTTATGCAAAAAGTGATTATCTTTATCTGGGTGGAATACCTGCAGGTTTTTCACTTGCAACGCGAGGCGCGTATGTTGTCGGACTTTGTGACGTTGTAAGCGAAAAAGGAGTTTGTTCGCCTTCAAAAGACGCACAAGTAGAAGTCGGAGATATAATTTTATATATAGACGATTATGAAATTAACGGAGCAGCCGATATAGAAAAAGCAGTTACTGACGATTGTGAAAAAATAATGGTTGTGTCCAGGAAAGGACAAAAAATTCTTTTGGAAATCATACCCGCTAAGGATTTTAACGGAAATTACAGAATCGGTGTTTTTGTAAGAGACAATGTAAACGGTATAGGAACAATTACTTATATCAAAGATAACCGTTTTGCCTCCTTGGGACATCCTGTTCTTGATGATGACGGGATAATACTGAACATAAAAGGCGGAACACTATATCCATGTAATATATCAGGCTATGTTAAAGGTGAAAGGGGAAAACCCGGGGAACTGCGAGGCGCGTTTGTTAAGAAAGCTCCGTGCGCTGAAATTGAAAAAAATACTTACCAGGGTGTATACGGAACACTGACTGATAACTCTATCACTAAAGGACTTAAAAAAGTTTCGGTAGGTGAAGCGAAAATGGGAAATGCAAGTATTATGACTACCATTGATGGATGTACGCCAAAAGAATATTCTATTTCAATAATAAAAGTCGATAACGTAAATAAAGACAGTAAAAATTTTGTTATAAAAATTACTGATGAAACGCTTATATCAAAAACCGGCGGAATAATTCAGGGCATGAGCGGAAGTCCCATTATTCAGGACGGAAGACTTGTCGGTGCAGTAACACACGTCTTTATCAACGATCCTACGAGAGGTTTCGGTATATCTGTTGAAAATATGTTAAATAATTAAATAATCAAATAATCAAATAAATACTATATATTTTTATTGTCATTATGTATGACATAATGCATAATTTTGTAAAAGTTGCAGAAAATATTTTTACCAGAAACGGAGGTTATATGAAAAAAAGATTTTCTGTAATTTTTATTTTTTTAGCGTTTATCTTTCTGATAGGATGTTATTCGAAAATAAAAATCAGCAACATGTATGCCGAAAAATTTACAAACAAAACTACGGTTACGGAATTTAAAAGTAAGTCTGCATACCTGATGGATGCTCAAAGCGGTACCGTCATTTTCAAACTAAATGAGGATCGCAGACTTCCTATTGCAAGTATGTGCAAAATTATGACTTTACTTTTGTGTTTTGAAGACATAGATCAAGGCAATACTAAATTTTCTGATGATATTGTTGTAAGTGATAATGCCGGCGGTATGGGTGGATCTCAGATTTTTCTTGACAAAAATGCATCATATAAGGTTGAAGACCTGATAAAAGGTATTGTCGTTGCCTCTGCAAACGACGCGAGTGTTGCAATGGCCGAGCATATATGTGGTTCGGAAGAAGTTTTTGTTGAAAAAATGAATGAAAAAGCACAGTCCTTAGGTATGAAAAATACAGTTTTCACTAACTGTACCGGACTTCCTAAGGCAGGTCAATTTTCTTCAGCAAAAGATGTTGCGATTATGTTTTCGGAACTGTTAAAACATAAGGATTATTTCCGTTTTTCAAATATTTGGATGGACGAAATAAATCACCCGAACGACAGGATAACGCAAATTTCCAACACAAATAAACTTATAAGATTTTATGAAGGCTGTGATAGCGGAAAAACCGGTTATACGTCTGAGGCAGGACATTGTCTTTGTGCTTCTGCAAAACGAAACGGTATGAGATTAATTTCCGTTGTTATTTCTTCACCTGACAGTAAAACAAGATTCAATGAGGCTTCTTCTCTTTTTAATTACGGATTTGCTAATTTTACCAATAAAATGATTATAGATGATAAAAAGCCCCTTGATATTAAAGTTGAAATAAGCGGAGGTAAACAGGATACAATAGAAGTTATTGCCGAAAAACCTTTCTTTTTGTTCTCTGAGAAAAATCAGAAAAGAAGCGTTGAGATAAATTTTGTTCCCGAAGAAAAAATTAAAGCACCCGTGTTAAAAGGAGATTCGGTAGGTTATCTCGTCATTTATGAAAATAATATTGAAATCGGAAGAGTCAAAGTTATATCAAACGAAACGGTTGAATGCCAGACTTATTTCGACGTGCTATACGATGTGATAAAAGGTTGGTCTTTGATATAATAAACGAATTCAATTTCAATTAATTTTTTATAATTTAGGAAAGAATCCATTTAATCTTATTCTTATTTAGTAAAATATTCAGGATAGAAAATTCTTTGATTTATATATCCGCGTGCTGTAAAAATTTTTTGCAACGCGCGGATTTTTTTCTGCACAATTTATGATTTGTAAAAATATTTATTTACCATATAACAAATTTTCATTAAAAAATTATCTTGTATTTTAACAAAATTTGATATAAATAAATCAAAATAAAATATTAAATGATTAAAAAAATTTATACTTTTCATAAAAATATTATATAATTAACAAAGGCAAAATATATTTTATTTTATTGACAATTTATCAGATAATTTGATAAAATATAAAAAAATAGCGGAATTAAATTTATGAACCAAAGAGAAACTTTAAAAATAAATAATACAGGATATTTGGAAATCGGAGGGGTAGACGTAAAGCAACTTAAAGCAGAATACGGAACTCCTCTTTATGTAATTGATCAAACATATGTGGAAAATATGTGCAAAATATTTTCTGATACTTTAAAGCATGAATATGGTGAGGGGTTGATTGCTTATGCGTCAAAAGCGCTAAGTTGCAAGGAAATTTATCGGATTATAAATTCCATGGGTATAGGAGCCGACGCGGTTTCGGGAGGAGAATTATATACTGCTCAGAAAGCCGGATTTCCTATGCAAAAAATAATTTTTCACGGAAATAATAAGACTAATGAAGAACTCGAAATGGCTACCGATTACGGAGTGGGGCTGATTGTTATAGATTCCTTTTCCGAAGCAGATAAATTAAACGACATAGCCGAAAAAAAATCTATTGTTCAGTCTGTTTTGGTGCGTGTAAATCCCGGCATCGAAGCGCACACGCATCATTATATTCAGACTGCAAAAACCGATTCCAAATTCGGATTTTCCATTTCAGACGGTAGTGCTGAGGAAATTATTGAGCATATCAGGTGTAAAAATCATCTTAAACTTTCGGGACTACATTGCCACATAGGTTCCCAGATCTTTGAAAATAAATCTTTTATTCTTGCCGTAGAAAAAATGACAGATTTTTATAAAAAACTTAAAGATGAGAAGGGACTCGAACTTGATATTTTAAACCTTGGCGGAGGTTTCGGTATATGGTATACGGATTCGGATCGGAAACTTTCTTATACTCAATATGCCGATTATGTTAAAGATATCGCCACAAATCTTAAAAAATGTTGTGAAAATAAAAATATTAAAAAACCTTATTTAATACTTGAACCGGGCCGTTCCATTGTTGGAGAAGCAGGAGTAACTTTATATACTGCCGGAAGTATAAAAGAAATTAAAGGTATAAAAAACTATGTTTCTGTTGACGGAGGAATGTTTGATAATCCGAGATTTGCGCTTTATCAGGCTAAATATACTGTTGAAGCAGCGGAAAGAATGAAGGACAAAAAAACTAAATTATATACGATTGCAGGAAAATGCTGTGAAAGCGGAGATATTATAGCCGAAGACTGTTTGCTTCCCGAGTTAAAAGAAGGGGAAATTCTTGCCGTCTTTTCCACAGGCGCTTATAATTATTCTATGGCCAGTAATTACAACCGTAATAAAATACCGCCTGTTGTTATTGTTAAAGACGGCAAATCAAGATATGCGGTAAAACCTCAGACTTACGACGATCTTTTACGTAACGATGTCTAAAATATAGTTTAAAATAAATTAAATATTTAAATTTAAAAATGAATATTTATTTTGCTAAATTAAAACAGACATTTTATTAGATTTTAATGCAACTCTAAAATTGTGAAGTTATAAACCTAAATGGATAAAAAAAATTTTAAATGCTATGCGCAAACTTTTTGGTTCGCGCACAGCATTTTTTCATTTATCTATTATCAGGTTATTTTATTTTTTGTGTCCGCATAAATACATAATAAATTAATTTTGTTTTTAACCGAACATTCATAAAATTATAAAATACGGTAAATGTGAATTTAGCATATGGATTTTATAATAAAAGAAAAGGATAGCAAACAGCGACTTTTTCAGAGGAGTTAAAAAGTTTTACATATTGCAAGAGTGAGATATCGGATTTTCGTACTTTTCAATTTTATATATCTGTGTAACTCGCTGTATTTTAAA
>CALWBJ010000169.1 GCA_944376035.1 uncultured Clostridia bacterium
GTTCAGAATATCCGCCGTCGATGCCGAAATATGCGCATATATATTAAGATAAGTACCCTCGCAGCCCTGATTTTTACGAATAAGCGACTTTTCCGTAATGAGATATGAAACCATTGCATTACTGTCAAAATCGCCTTTTTTATATGTAAGATACATATCGCGGTTAAGTTCGTCATCCAATAATTTACCGCCCGCAAAACCGCTCGGCCAGCCGTTTTCGTCGTATGCCCAACTGTCCATTCCCGTTTCTTTACCCGCTTTAAGGCAGGCGTTTATACACTCAAACCAGTCTTCTCCGAGATACTCGGTTCTAAGTCCTCCGCGGGCATGCATGAAGTATCCCCCGAATCCCTGACTTTTCATCCACTTGATCTGCTAGGTAAGTTCACACGGTTCAAGTTTATCGTTCCACGACCAGAAAGGTATACTGCGGTATTCGTTAATGCCGGTATTTTTCAGTCTTTCCGTTATACTTTCCTTTAACTCTTTACTTCCCATAAAATCTCTCTCCGTTAAATATTAAAATATGGTATAAATAAATTTCTCGGTTTTTTAATATAAAAAATAATTACAGTAATGTAATAAAAAAAATCATAACCCGATTTAGGTCAATTATATTTATTATATAAAACATTGTAAATATTTTCAAGCCCTTTTTAAATAAAATAAAGACTAAAATTTTAAATTAAAATTAAAGCAAAATCAAATTTATAATTTAAACGAAAAATAACGTAACTCCGATTATAAAATCAATTACGGGCTGCCCCGTATTCATGCGGGGCAGCCCGTAATTATATATCTTTTTCCTTTTATATTTTTTTACTTTTATGTTTTCTTATATATCTTTTTTCTTTAATTTTGATTGCTTTTATAAATAAATCAACTGTCTTTTTTTACGTTGACAGAGATTATTCCGCTGAGTATTCCCGCCGCCGCGCAGAAAAGTAAATCTATAATAAAGGGAAATCCGAAATTAAGGCTTCCGCCCAAAAGCGAAAATACAAGATAAACCAATATTGTCGATAATATGCCGACAAGTCCGCCTTTAAGAAATCCCAAAGACCCTTTAAGCGCAAAGAAACACCCGACGAATACCGCAATAACCTTTATGAATTGATTGACGGGTTTGATTACTTTCTCGCCGAGCGAAGCAACTTTTATAACTAACGCAAATATCAGTATTCCTACAAGAACAAATATGAGCGCTATTACAGTACCTTTCAATACCGAAAGAAAAAAATCGGCTTTGTTTTTAGTTTCTTCCATAAAAAAAACCCCGCATGCTTTTTGTATAAAGTATGCGGGATAATTTCTTATTATGAATTATAACCAAATTTTTATCGGGAAAATTTGTAAAAATTAAAATTTTCGCAATATTTCCCTTTATTAAATTATAAAATTATATTTCGTCAGTGTGTTTTTTAGATTTTCTTGTTTTTTTAGCCTTTTCTTCGGTTTTATCGTCTTCTTTAACAACCGCCTCTTCCGAAGAAGTATCTTCCGCCTTATTTTCGGTCGCTTCGGCAGGTTTACTTTCCGTCTTTCCTTCCGCAGGAGCAGCCGCATTTACGGGAGCGGTCTGATAAATTGCGCCTCTATCGAATTTCAGATAAGACTTATTGTTCTCCGAACCCGTTTCAATAACTATAGTATTTTCAGCCTCGTTTATCTCCACAAGATAACCGCAAACTCCGCCGATTGTCTTGATCTTATCGCCTATCCTCATGGCGTTAAGCATATTCTGCGCTTCTTTCTGTTTTTTCTTGCCGGAAATGCTCTGCCATACAAAAAGTCCGATTATCGCGACAACGAGAACTATCATTATGATAATAGTACCTGCATTGCTGCCGCCGTTGGTCGCTTCGTCAGCCAATAAATTCCAAATCATTTTTATATTCTCCTATATTGATTTTTAAGTATATTGTTTATTGTAAATTATTTTTATCCGAAAATCAAGCGTTTAACCCAAAATTTACTCTTGGGAGGTAAAAATTTACAATTTTTCAATCAAAATACCGCGATTAAAGTTTTTTACTCTTAAAATTGCTTATATGTGCCAGCGGTTTTAGCATAAAATTCTTTTACGAAATCGGTAAAATAACCGCCTATAATCGCGTTTCTCATATCGCGCATAAGTTTATTAAGATATGTTATGTTGTGAAGGCTGAGCATCATACCGCCGAGCATTTCGTTTACGTTTATAAGATGTCTTAAATACGCCTTTGTATAATTTCTGCAAGCGTAGCAATTGCATTCAGGGTCGAGCGGAGTAAAATCTTCTTTATAAGCGCCGTTTCTTACAACCACCTTTCCCGTGCTCGTGAGGGCAGTTCCGTTTCTTCCGACTCTCGTGGCGAGTACACAGTCGAACATATCTATACCGCGTTTAACGCCTTCCACAAGACAGTCGGGACTTCCTACCCCCATAAGGTATCTCGGAACATTCGCAGGATAGTTTTCAAGCATTCCGTCCATTATCTCATACATAATATTTTTGGGTTCGCCCACCGAAAGCCCGCCTATGGCTATCCCGTATTTTGCATAAGGCAAGGTCTCTTTTAAACTTACAGCGCGTAAATCTTTAAAGACGTTACCCTGAACTATGGGGAAAAGTGCCTGATTATCGTTTTTATGAACGTTATAACATCTGTCAAGCCATTTGAGCGTACGTTCCATGGCGGTTTTTGACTGAGCGTAGTCCGCGCCGTAAGGCGAACACTGGTCAAACGCCATTATTATATCCGAGCCGAGATTGTTCTGTATCTCTATAGCCTTTTCGGGAGTTATAAAATGCAGGCTTCCGTCGACATGCGAATTGAAATAGACGCCGTCGTCCTTGATTTTATTAAGTTTTGCGAGCGAAAAAACCTGAAATCCGCCGCTGTCGGTGAGAATAGGTCTGTCCCACGCCATAAACTTATGAAGTCCGCCGGCATCTTTTATAAGCCCGTCGCCGGGGCGCATATAAAGATGGTAGGTATTTGCAAGAATTATCTGAGACCCCGCTTCTTTAAGGTCTTTTGGCATAACACCTTTTACAGTAGCCTGCGTCCCGACCGCCATATAAGTCGGCGTTTCTATATCACCGTGAGGCGTGTGCAGAATCCCCGCTCTTGCCCCCGTAGCCGCGTCCTGTTTAATTGTTTCGTAATAAAATTTTTCCATTATTCAAAATTTTTATAATATATTTTTTTAAATTTATATGATTTTTATCGTTTATAGTATTCAGTTTTAATTTTTATAATGTTATTAAAGACATAACTATATATTTTTGTATGACTCTAATAAATAAACATGGCGTCTCCGAAAGAGAAAAATCTGTATTGCTCTTTTACCGCGAGATTATATAATTCCAGCGTCTTTTCTCTCGATGAAAACGCCGACACAAGCATAATCAAAGTAGACTTCGGTAAATGGAAATTAGTTATGAGCGCGTCCACGCATTTGAATTTATAAGGCGGATAAATAAAAATTTCGGTATTCGCCTTAACGGGACGTACAAAGCCGTTCTCGTCCGCCGCGCTTTCCAAGGTACGCACGCAGGTAGTACCCGTCGCTATAACTCGCCTGCCTTCCTTTTTCGCTCTGTTTATTTTTTCCGCCGCCTCTTCGCTTATTTCATAATATTCCGAATGCATGTGGTGAGATGTTATATCGTCGGTCTTAACAGGTCGGAAAGTACCGAGTCCGACATGAAGAAGCACGTCCGCTATATCAACGCCCATTTCTCTTATACGCCCGAGCAAATCGTCTGTAAAATGCAGTCCCGCGGTTGGCGCGGCGGCAGAGCCGTCCACCTTGGCGTAAACAGTCTGATATCTTTCCTTATCTTTAAGTTTTTCGGTTATATAAGGCGGAAGCGGCATTTCTCCTATACGTGAAATAATATCTTCAAAAACGCCGTTAAACACAAACCTTACCATACGGCTGCCCGCTTCTTCCACCACGCTTAAAACTTCGAGCGATAACTCTTCGTTCACGGTAAGAACTGTGCCCGGTTTTGCTTTTCTGCCGGGTTTTACAAGCACTTCCCAATCGGTAAGATTAAATCTTTTAAGTAGCAATATCTCCACTTTTCCGCCGTTTTCGGTATAGCCGAAAAGCCTTGCGGGAAGGACTCGGGTATTGTTTCTTACAAGCAAGTCGCCGCTTTTAAGATATTTGGTTATGTCGCAAAAATGTTCGTGATAAACCTTATCGTTTTTTCTGTCGTATACCAAAAGCCTTGAAGAATCGCGCGGAGTTACAGGCGTCTGCGCGATCAGTCTTTCAGGTAAATAATAATCAAAATCACTTGTCTTCATTTAATTTATCTCATAAAGTACAGAGTATATTATTTCTATCGTCGGAAAGATTAAATAACTCTCTATGTTAAATCTGTTGTGTTGTTAAGTTTAATTTAAATAAAACCTAAAAGAAAAATTCCGCCCCGCGCCCCGGCGCGGGGCGGCATAATCATTCGGCATTTTCTTCTTCGGCAGTGGATGTGAACATGGAAATCTGCTCGGCTTTACCCGCAGGCATTTTAAGACCTATATGTTCGTATCCTTTTTTTAAGAGTATTCTTCCTCTCGGAGTTCTCGCTATAAAGCCTATCTGCAACAAATAAGGCTCGTAAACGTCTTCAATAGTGTTCGCGTCCTCGTTTATCGTTGCGGCTATTGTTTCTAAACCGCACGGTCCGCCGTTAAACTTGTCCGCCATGGCTTTCAACATGTTTATATCGGTGGCGTCGAGCCCCAAAGCGTCTATCCCGAGCATTTTAAGACACATATCCGAATCCGAACGCAGTATTGTATCGTGCCCCTTTACTATCGAATAATCGCGTACCCTTCTTAAAAGTCTGTTTGCTATACGCGGAGTGCCTCGGCTGCGCTTTGCTATCTCTTGGGCGGCGTCATGTTCTATATTTATGTTGAGTTTTTTGGCTGACCGCTCTACTATTTCGGTAAGTTCCGCATCGGAATAGGTTTCTAATCTGCATATAACGCCGAATCTGTCTCTTAAAGGTGAAGAGAGCATTCCCGCGCGGGTAGTCGCACCCACGAGCGTAAATTTAGGAAGGGGCAACTGCACGTTCTTTGCCGAAGGACCTTTGCCGATTATAAAATCAAGCGTAAAATCCTCCATAGCGGGATAGAGTATTTCTTCAACGTTATGGTTTAGCCTGTGAATTTCGTCGATAAAAAGCACGTCGTTTTCGTTAAGGTTTGTAAGTATAGCCGCAAGGTCGCCAGCCCTCTCGATAGCGGGACCGCTCGTAATTTTTATCTGCGTTCCGAGTTCTGCCGCTATTATATGCGCAAGCGTTGTTTTACCCAGTCCCGCAGGCCCGTAAAGCAACACATGGTCAAGCGCGTCGCCCCGCATTTTCGCGGCGGCGATAAATACGGCAAGATTGTCTTTTACCTTGTTTTGTCCGACATACCCATCCATAGACTTTGGCCGAAGTATATTTTCCGCTTCGGTCTCGGCGATATCGGTCGTACTCGTAACAAGTCTTTCCTCTTCTCTCATAATATTTCCGTCGGTTAAAAAATTTTTTGATTATCTTTAATTGTTTTATTTCATGTGTTTCAACGACCAGGATATTATCTTTTCAATAGTGT
>CALWBJ010000170.1 GCA_944376035.1 uncultured Clostridia bacterium
TCCGAGTAAGTGTACTCGGTTCCGTAGACGGTGTATTCTTCACTGCTTCCGTTAATATTCATAAGCACGGTGCGCCTGTTTTTATCAAAACCGTAAAATCTTAACTCTAAATTCAAATCGCCGTATTTGCTGTCGGTAAGTACAAACTCAACTTCGCTTATGTCCGCATAGTCGTCGTTTATTCCGAAATTTATTATCAGATTATCGGCGGCAAGCGTATAAGGCATTTCTGCGCTC
This sequence comes from uncultured Clostridia bacterium, assembly GCA_944376035.1. Taxonomy (GTDB): domain Bacteria; phylum Bacillota; class Clostridia; order Christensenellales; family Borkfalkiaceae; genus UBA1259. Next base: position 238 of record CALWBJ010000170.1, read on the forward strand.
GCGCCCTTTCTTCCGACCGACATAATTATGCCTGATTCGGCAACCGTATATTCGGCCTCGCCGTAAGTAATAAAATACTCGGTCGAAGAAGTAACCCTCTCGGCAAGAACGTTAAAGTCCTTTACCGTGTATTTATCGCCCGCGCTGAATTTTGCAGTAATGCTTGTGCAGTCAGCGGGAATTTCTATCGACTTTCCGTCATAATCGTATTCCTTTCCGTCTATTAAACAGGTGGTTTTCAAATTTTGCGCCGCGGTAATTTCTGCCCCGTCGTAAACATATGCCTTGAACGAAGGAAGAACAAGAGTACCTCCCGCGACAACCGTGTCGGGAATATCGCCCTCAAAATCAAAAATCATTCCTTCGGTAACCGTTACGTCGAACGTCTTTGATTTTTTGTAACCCACAAAATCTTCCGCCGATATTACAACGGTATATTTCCCGTTCCCGTCTATTAAATAACTTCCGTTAAATTCAGGCTCAACCGTATTTCCGTCAAGAGTAAGTATCGCGTTTACCTTGAGATACCCTATGCCGCCCGTGACCGTATAATCGGGAATGTTAAAATACTCTCCGAAAGCGACAGACGCCGAAGAAGAATCTATCTCGATTTCCGCCGGATTGTCCCTTACATTGAATTTTATCTCTTTGATTATATTCATGCCCGCATATACTGCGGTGTATTTGAGAGTATATTCTCCCGATTCGGTAGGAGTAAAAATATTATTTTCCGCACTGACCGCATTGCCGGACGGACCGGTAAGGGTGGCCGTAAGCCCCTCGGAACCGTTATATAGCGCGCTTAAATAAACATCGGGTAATCTGTAAGCATAATTCTTTACGCCGTCGGGAATACTGTCCGAATTTTCAACTATTATAAAGTTGTCGGCATAATTTTCCGTACTCAGATTTTCAGCCTTCTTACCCGCAAGTTCGGTAAGGTATATGCCCGACGAACTGTTTGAAGAAAACTCAATCGATACATATACTTCGCCCGTTGTGAAACCTTTGAACAGGTAATCAGCGGGAAGTACGGATGAGTCTGAGAGCGGCAAAAGAGTATATTGCTTGGGCTCTGTGGGCTTCTGATTATCCCTGGTTATAAAATAAAGAGTGTTTTCCGAATAGTCGTACTGTAAATTGAAAAGATACTTGCTTTCGTAAACGTCGGGCATAAAACTTGTGTAATATGCAGACGCTCCGTAACCTTTTCTCAGTTGGCCGAAAGTCGCCGTTTCGTTGGATATGCCGTATTCCACGTCTCCGAATTCAACGGTCAGATAAGAATTTATATATCCCCAGCGGTTTCTGTACCAATGAACGGTAAAAGAGTTTTCGTCGTCGAATATATCGGTAAAGGTTACCCTTATATCGCTCATAAAAATTTCTTCGCCGTCTGAATAAGTCAGAAACTCAATCAGGTTGTCGTTCTTGGTCAGCCCCGAAAGATCTACAATTCCGCCATAGTTAAATTTTGCGCTGCCGGACGACGAACGCACCAGCCATCCGCTGCCCGCGTTCGGAGAATGATCGGGCAATTCTTTCAGTCCTTCAACCGTGCCGCTGCCGAGAGTAAACGAAAAATTGACCTTAGGAATATTTACGGCGAGCAACTTTTCGAGCGTTATATTTTCGCCGTCTATTTCGCACTCGTACTTAATCGTATATTCACCTTTATAAAGAGGCGTGTATCCGGATTTTTTTATAATTTCGCTCTTCCCGCCGGGTGTAAGCGCCGTTACTTTTACATCGTAGTTGTTGCCGTCGTAGTATCCGTATGGGTAACCTATCTCCACGCTCTCGCCCAGATTTATGCTTGACGGAATATCGTCTGCAAATATTGTTTTTTTGTTCTGCGCGACCGTTTGGGCGCTTATACCGACCTTCTCTCCGTCAATATTGTGAACGTAATATTCAAACGTATAATTACCGTATTCCGACAATGTATAAACTGTGGGTACTCCGAAATAAGCGGTCAACGTTTTTACGTGTTTCCCGTCAACAAAAACCGATATGGTGTAAGAAGAGAAAATGTCGTAATCGCAATCGACCGAAAGTTCGGGAAGTTCGACAGTCTGCCCGGAAATGTAAGATTGTTCGGGTTGACTTTTAAGAGACAGCGTAACTTCGGGTGCGAAAAAAAGCGAGGCAAGATAAACCGTCCTGTCGGAGTAAACTATTTTGTAATTTCCTTCGGATAACAGTCTTATTCTTCCGTTTTCACCGACAGATACTTCTTTGCCGTTAGGGTCGAAGACCTTTACCGTACTGTCATAATCGGGAACCGTATACTCGCTTAAAACAAGCGCGCACGCGCCTCCGTATGTGCCCGATCCTCCGCTTTCACCCTCAGCAGGCATTTTTACCGTTAAACAAAGAACGGTCGCCATGATTGCGCATAAGAATCCTATCAGAATCATAATCCCGATATTTTTTTTAATATTTATGTTTTTTGTTTGCATAACTGATTTCTTCATTCAGCCTTTGAGACCTCCAACCGTAAATTTGCTCATCAGAATCTTCTGAGTTCCGAGATACAGCGCCGTAGTCGGAATGATAACTATAATAAGAGTTGCAAGAACAAGAGGCATGGGAAGTCCTGTCTTGGTGGATTCCTGCTGGAATTTATACACGCCTACCGACAGACTCGGATAACTCGGCAGCCATATTATAAAGGTGTTGTAATCAGACCACGTGGCGAGAAATTGAAGGACGAATATAGCGACCATGGAAGGTATAACCATGGGCAGCATTATACGGAAAAATATCGTGTAATTATTACCGCCGTCTATCTTGACCGCCTCACCGTAAGTGCTCGGTACGCGTTTGAACGCCGCGTAAAGCAACATGAAGTGCAACCCCGAAAACGCCCCCGACTGAGAGGTCAGCAGAAGTAAAAGCATGTTGTTATATATACCGAGTTGTCTTCTTAACAGCATAATAGCGGGCGTGGAACCTATTATAGGTATTATCATGACGAAAATGCCCAGAGAGTAAAGAAATTCCGAACCGAAAAACCTGAATTTCGCCAATACGTAAGCGCACATACTGCAAAACAGAACGTGCACGAAAGAACTTGAAAAGGTCCATATAATACTGTAAATCGCCATTCCCCATATATTATATTTGACTATGTCGCCCGATTTAGTGGTATACTGTACTTTAAAAACTTCAAAGACCTGCTCGTAATTGGATATGACCCAACGGTTGGGAAGTCCGAACATGTTGAGAGTATAATCGTCTATCGCCTTAAAACTGCTTATAAACATCCATATAAGCGGGATAAGCAGTGTTATACAGTAAATTATAAGAAAGAGCAGTAAAAGAATTTCGAAACATTTTCCGAAAATGTCCCACCCTGATTTTTTGGATTTTATTTTACTCATACTCACTCCTCAGATATCGGATTGCGGTCCGAATTTTTCCAGCGCCCACCTCAGCAGTAAAGTAAGCGGCGCTATTATTGCCGTCATTATAAGTCCGCCCGCGGCAAACCTTACGCGCAGGTCTATATCCGTTCCGCTTGCATTGTATATACTGAACACGAGCGTGTTCATCTTGGTAAGATCGAGATTGTTTTCCTTCACGTCGATTGAAAGTTGCGGATTGTAAAGAAGGGTTGCAAACGGATCATCGGGGTCAAACTTACTCTCGATTACCGCTTTTGCAGAACCGCCCGATACTGCGTACTCTTCCTGACTGTTGAAACTGAGGCTGACTTTTTGGTCGTTGGGTGTTAAAAGCGCGAGGTCGGACTGTTCGTTGAAATCAGAAAGTACCGCCGTTTTTCCACCCGCCTGTACGGTAACCTCAGAGGTCTTGCCGTCCTTTTCTATTTCTATCTCAAAAGCATTGCTCGGCTTATCCATTTTTATGGTATAAGTATATTTGTTTCCGTCGCCCTGTTTTGTGCCAGTAATGCCATTGCCGTTGACCTTGACCGCATAATCCGAAGATACAAGAAATTCTATGGTGGCGTTTTCTCCCGAATATTTAATTCCGTTTACGACAAGTTTGTTATCCTGTCCGCAACGTTCTATTATCTGAGCGAGTTCACGCTTAACCGCATAGAAGTTTTCAACGTCGGGAGCATACTGAACGCCGTTATAGAGTCTGTCGTACAGATTAGACACCATTCCCTCGGTGGTAATTTCCATATCGTAATATTCCGAAAGCCCTTCCGTCAGTTGATTTAAAAGATAATAATATTCGTAATCCTCGTTTCCGTCTCTTATCGCTTCGAGTCTTATAGATCCGACAGGTCCTTTAATGCCGTAGTCGATTCCCGGATAAAGCAAAAATCCTTCGCCGTTGGTAGGCCATGTGGGCGAGTTTCTCGCCGCGTCCTCATAAGGATCGGATGCGCGGACAACGTCGCCGTTATTGATAGTGTTCGACTGACTGTAAGAATTGACGCACCAATAAAGATTACCGTCAATATTATAGTCATACTGCATAGTGCCGAGTATTCTCGCGCCGAGCAGCGGACTGTCTATGTGATAAGACGGATAAGGATAATCGGGCCCGTTACAGCCGTACCACCACAGGCTGCCGTTGACTTCTTTAAGACGCGTATAAAGAGAGAGATTCTCCTCGCCCGCAACGTTATTATAGCCGTGCAGTTCGTTAAACAACGGACAGTAAGTGCATTCGCCGAACTCAAACTCGGTAACTTCCTGGGTTTCGGTGAGTGTGTAAGAGGTTGTAAGAATATTAGGTATTTTTCTGATTTTTTCTTTGATGATTTCTGCCGTTTCGGGCGAATAGTCGTCAAAATACCCTTCTTCGGCGAGTTCGGTTATTATACTTTCTTCCATTTGGTCTATACCCACGAAAATTCTGTGAGCAAGTTCAAACGTACCGGTATACTGCGGCTCGTCTATGAGAGCGCCGAAATAGTAGACAGCCTTGTCAAGGAGTTCTCCGTCCTTTTCGCTCGCAAGCACTATTTTTTTAACTACGGACTTTACGTAATCGTAATCCATGTCTTGCCCGTATGCCGTTCTGTAAGGAATACTGTATGTTGAGATTCTCGGATCGGCATCTGCCTTTTTCACCGCCTCGACGTACTCGTCTACGGTAAAGTTATTCCAGAACATGGAAATTAAAGGTCCGGCAGACAGCCTGTGCTCGGCAAGGTATTCATAATAAAGCGCGTACATCTCATTGCTGCTGTCAAGTTCACCGTAAATAAGTTCCTGCTGCCATATGGAAAATAGCGACTGTATGTGCGTTTCCTCGGATATGGCAAAGTCCCACACGGTTACACTTACGGGCACAGGATAAATCTTACCCGATATCTCGACGCTCACTTCTCCCGTATACACGCCCGGAAGAGTATCCGCATGAGTTTCCACGGTCATATAAACCGCCTGATTGACTCCCTCTACTCTGTTTTCTCCGTATTCGACAGCCTTTGCAAAAGGCAACAGCGCGTCGGGAGTAAATCCCGCGTGTGCCGCCGGGTCGGTACTCATTTTGTTGGTTACGTTTATGTACTTCTGCAAATAAATATTTACGTCTTCTCTCGGAATACTCTTACCCTCTGAGTTTTTGAGGTCGGAAACGGTTACATTGAAAGCATCGACTTTACTTCCTTCCTCGGGCGTTATGATAAACTGCGCGCCCTCAACCTCGTTTTTAGCCATTTCGTAAACAAGCGATGCGGGCGCAGTGTTTTCATAAACATCGTCGCGCATTATTTTTTCAAGTGCGTAAGCAGACCATATTCTGACCTTGGCCTCTCCGCCTTGACCGCTTTCTTTGCCGTCCGAACAGGCGGCAACAGACAGAGCGATGAGCGCAGCAAGCAAAAACGCTATTGTCTTTTTCATAATAATTTTTTCCCCTTTACCAATCTATACCCGCGTCGGACATGATGTTATTCCAACGTCTGTTTATCTCATTATAGTTCTCAACAAAAATTTTATAAGGGTCTACATAGTCTCTTTGTGAACTGACGTTAAGTTTGTTTTCTATAGGATGATATACCATAAACGGGTTGAGTTGTCCGCGATAACATACGGCATATTTGTCCGCATTGAATACGTAATCGGCGTTAGTGGCATAAACATCGAATTTTGACTGATGGAACGTAGATATTCCGTCCAGCGACTCGTAATCGTATTCAAAAGGCATATCCTGTCCGCGGGTAGTTTGAGTGTTAATCGCAAGTCCTTCGTCCGAATACATAAATATAAGGAATTTCTTTGCCGCCTCTTTGGCGTTGGAGAATACCGGAATATAAGCACTGTATCTGTTACTGCCGAGCGCTATACCTCTTGCCGCTTTCACTTTATCGAATGCCGCCGGCTCCACATCGTAACCTTCGCCGTCGAGCGATTCCGAATCCGAGTCTATGGCTGTTATTAGCGCGCGGAGTTCGTTATCGTCTGCTATGCTTTCACAGTCTTTGTGATTGAGTATCGCGCTGGTTACGGGAGTTTTCATCATTTTAAACTCCACTTCACCGCTCTGAATCTGTGAAGAAAAGTTATTGTACATTTCGTTTTCCAGCCAGTCGCCGTTAGGCATCATTGCGGACGTCGTGGCGCCGTTGGTATTCACTCTCGCCGCCTCGGCGTTCATGAAAGTGGACTGAGTATCAATGTATGAACGGGTACAGAGAGTAGGATCGCAGAATACTTCCGAAGCAGGGCGCGCCGTTACGTTATCACCCTCCTTTACATAAGTGCCGAGAAGTTGGTCCATAACTTCAAACATATACCTGCGCCCTTCGGACGCCGCGATGTTCGGAGTGTAGTTACCGTTTGCATCCTGACCTTTGAAAAAGTTTTCAAACGTATTTACTCCGTCATACTGAGCCCACCATACCATATATATTTCACGCCAGTAAGAAGCGTCAATGCAGTAACTGAACGGCGCGACGTTAATTTTCTGTCCCACCGAATTTTTATTCGTACTGTAAATTTCTTCCGCGACGATATCCTTACATACTTCAACCAGCTGGTCGGTTGTAAGAGGAATTTCCCAGCCGTAATTATCAAACATTTTACTGTTGTAAATTATTCCGGTCATTCCGCCTATCCAAGGCAGACAGTAATATGTATCTTCCTTCCATTTCACGCCGTCTTTCAAGTTATAATACTCTTCGTAACTGTCCAGCATCTTATCCTTTATGTAGCGCGACTCACCGTCGGGGACGGCCAAGGCGACGTCGGTCAGCGGCTCAAAATAATTATCGTATCTTGTACCCTCGAGAACGACAGAACCCGAATTGATAAGATTAAAAAAGTTGTCTCCGCCGTAAAGATAAAGGTCGGTCGAAGTGGTACTCGGACCGGTATAAATATCGGTCGCGAGAGTATTGTCGTTAACAGCGGTAAAACCTATAGTGATATCGCTGTTTTTTTCCATGAATTTATCCGCAACCGCGCGTATTCCCGCAGTTCCGTAACCGCGGTCATATATTTGTATCTCAACGTAATTTTCGTCATTTCTGTGCTTAGCGCCTCCGCACGCAGCGCCCGACAGACAGGCAAACGAAACTACGCCCGCCAGTGCCAGAACCAAAAGTTTTTTCATGATTCTCATTCTTTTTTTCTCCTCATAACCATTAAAATGTTTGTTTATAAATTTCTTAACGCTTATAAAATTTTTTTAAAACCTGAAAATTTTTTAATAGCGATAATTCCCTTTACGACTCACTTTTTATCCTTTTATTCCGCCAAGAGAAACTTTTTTTATTTTTTTGTTCTGGAAAAGGCAGAAAAGAGTAAGCACGGGAATTACCGTAATAACTATACCTGCAAAATAAATAGGCATGTCTGCCTGTTTTATCATCGCAGATTCATATTTATAGACTCCGACCGAAAGAGTAGGCCAACTGCGCAAAAACAGCATGGGCGCAGAGTAATCGTTCCAATATCCGACAAACTGTATTATAACAAGTGTTGCTATAAGTCCCATCGCCTGCGGAAAGACTATCTTAAAATATGTAGTATAATGATTTGCTCCGTCTATGGAAGCCGCCTCGGCGTAACTTCCTGCGACGTTGCGGTAAAAGCCTTCGAGAAATAAAAAGTTTATACCCAGTCCCCCTGCATTGGAAATCAGAAAAAGAGGGCTGTCTATTATCCCCAGATAACTGTACATTTTATAAACTGTCGGCCCGTTGCCTATAATAGGCATTAGCATCATTATAAGTATCGCGTTATATATAATCTGCGAGCCCTTGAAAGGATAACGCGCTATTACGTATGCAGTGATTGAACATACAAAAACGTTGCCCAGGCACATTCCGAAAGCATACCACAGGGAATTGATAAGCATACCGAAAAATGACGTACCGTCAACTTCGAGAGAGTTGAATGCTTCTATATAGTTGGAAAATAGCCACTGTTCGGGAAGTGCGAACGGCGAATTAAGCATATATTCACTGTGAGTTTTAAGTGAAGTCAAAAACGCCCAAACAAGCGGAAATATAAGCGAAATCGAATATACGGTAAAAACAACTACAAGAGTGTACTGTATTATTTTTTCGCCCGTGGTGCGGCGCACCTTTTCTCTTAATTTAAATTTTTTGACAGCAGAAATCTTTTCCATATCAGTACTCCACATCCTCCACTTTACGCGTAAGCCATTTGGTGAAAGCAAGTATCGGGAATCCCAGAACGGTAAAGAACAAGCCGGCAGCCGCGGCGTATTCAAGATTGGTAACGGTCAGAACTTTTTCGAACAGCCAATATGCAATGGTATAAGTCCCGTATTCGCCTTTTGTGAAAATAAGTATTGGCCCGCTCGATGTAAATATACTAAGCACCGATGTTATGATTGATACGGCGATTATAGGCCACACAAGCGGAACAAGTATGGAAACAAGTTCGCGCATGGGCTTGACCCCGTCTATCTGCGCGGACTCGATTATCTCCACGGGAACACGCTTCATGGCGTTCGAGGTCAGAAGAAAACTCGTAAGCCCTGTCCAGAGATTATAAAAAAGCATTGTCTTCATTGCATATTCGCTCGAACCTATAAGATTGGGAAGTTTTGCGCCGAAATAACTGAAAACACTTGCTAAAAGTCCGCTGCTCTCCGCCGCTATTATATATTTGAACAGAGTTGCCATAACCATGGTAGGAATTATAGCGGGAAGATAAAACATAAACCTGAACACTTTATAAGCGGGCATCTTTTTATAGAAAAAATATCCGACAATAATGTTGAGCGGTTGTAAAACGAAAAAGCCGAAAGCAAAAAAGGTCAGCGTGTTAATCGTCGCCTCTTTAAGAAGCGCCTCGCCCCCACCGAAACCCTCTATAAAAATATTCTCGAAATTGTAAGTCGTCCATTCCACGATATTCGTTCCCGGCACAGTGCGTTGAAATGCCATCAGAATGGAGTTTATGTTTGTCAGAAAATAAAAGACAAACCAGTGTAAAACCGGCCAGGCCAGAAATGTGATTATAAATATCTTTCTGGATGCGGCCGCAGAAATAGGTTTTTTTACTTTGCATGCGCCGCCAGACGTCCTCTGCTCGTTCAAGACCCTTTCCTCCTTTTTGTATTACGCGACCATTATAACAGACCCAAAAATTACTGTAAATATCTAAATCGGCTAATTGCATATACTTTTTGGATAAATTAGTCGCGTAAAACCACTCAAAACTTGCCAATAATATCTAAAACGGCAATGAGCATATCTTTTTTTATCAAAAAAGCATTTATTGCTTGCAATTTCATCCGACATATTATACAATCGAATAAATAAGGTCTTAAAGGAGTATTAAATGACTAGAACACCCGTTTGCATAAAAAGTAATCAGTTTACTATTTACGACGATTACAACGCTTCTATTCCCGAATTTAAATTAAAACTTTATTCGGTATGGAACGTAGCGAGAGAAACGACGTATACAGCCCGAAGAGACGAAAATCTCGGCGATAATTTTTTCGGATGCTTCAGAACAATTTCAGGTAAGGCAACAATAACCACCGTAGACGGGACTTTCCTCATGAAACCGCACGACCTCATTATTGTTAAGTACAAAGACATAATTAAATACTCGGCATTAGAAGGTATATGGGAATATACCTGCTATAATTTTTATGTCGATCAACTGCCTGTCGATCAACTGCCCTTTTTCGAACTAAATACCACCTACAATATTCCAATGACCATTCTTGAAAACGAAACCAATCAGGAAATGTTTTCTCTGATGAATTTTTATAACGAAATAAATATACTGCTTACCGACTCGCTTTTTCACGAACTGTATCTGCGTTGGATAAAATACTACAATGACAAAAAAATATTCCAGTTCCCGCATTATAACGAAATTCTTAATATTGTAGATTATATAGAGCGCAATATATCGGAAATAGAGCATATAGATGAACTTGCTAAAAAATGCTATTTATCCCCAAGGCAATTCCGCACTATTTTCAAACAGATGACAAGCGAATCGCCAAAATCTTACATATGCAAACTCAAACTTAAAAAAGTAGCCTCCTTGCTAATAACCACAACAATGAATCTTAACGCTATCGCTATAGAAATGAAATATTCCTCGCCTTTCCAGATGAGCAGGGATTTTAAAAAACTTTTCGGAATGTCGCCCAAACAGTACAGAGAAAAATCGCAGCAATAACAATTTAAATCTTTAAAATCTTTTAAATAAAATCACATTGATAATCATGGGAGAAATTATGGATAAAACGGATAACGGTTATTTCGGAGTTATGTTAGACCTTTCAAACGCCTGTGTGATGAAACCGGAAAAAGTTAAAGAATATGCTTTCTACTTAAAAAAAATGGGCTACAATATGATACAACTGTACACCGAAGATACTTACGAAGTGGACGGAGAGCCTTATTTCGGATATCTTCGCGGCGGGTATACAAAAAGCGAACTGAAAGACATAGTATCTTACTGCGACAAAATCGGAATGGAAGTCATTCCCTGTATTGAAGGGCTTGCGCATTTAAGTACAGTATTTTACTGGAAAGATTACGCCGCCATAAACGACGCGGACGATATTCTTCTCGCAGATGATGAAAGAACCTATCTGCTTTTTGAAAATATATTCCGCACGCTGAGAGAATGTTTTACCTCGCATAAAGTAAACCTCGGCCTCGACGAAGCGCACAATCTCGGGCTCGGTAACTACCTGAAAAAACACGGCTATACCGATAAAGCGGAAATATTTGCAAGGCACTTGAAAAAACTCGCGGAAATTGCTAAGCGTTATGACTTTGCGCCCATGATATGGTCAGATATGTTATTCCGTGTCGCGGGCGGAGATTACTACAACGTGGACGTCGAAAAATTCCGATCCGCCTCGGAACTCATACCCGACGATGTTTCTCTTATTTACTGGGAATATTTTTTCTACAAATCCGAACAGTACGAAAAAACCATTGACATTCATAAAAATTTAAAAAACGAACTCTGGTATGCGGGCGCGGTACATACTTACATAGGTTTCACTGCAAGTAACGAAATGTCGAACGCAACCTTACTCCCCGCAATGCAGGCATGTAAAAACAAGGGCGTTAAAAATATTCTCATAACCCTTTGGGGCGCGGGAGAATGTTCTTATTTCTTGGCGCTCCCTTCACTATGTTACGCGCGTTGCGTTTATGAAGGAATAACTGACGAAAAGATTATAAAAGAGCGTTTCCGCGACGCCGTAGGAGAAGACTACGACAATATTATAGGCCTTGACGCCGCCAACACTCTCGCCATGGACTACCTTACCGCTCCCGAAGTGGATTTCAGCCGTTACGTGGTCTATCAGGATATTTTTAACGGTTATTTTGATACGGTGCTTAAAGAAAATTCGGTAAAAGAATACCTAAAAAAAGCCGAACAGTTTGAAATATTAAAAAAGACTAGTAGGTTTAAATACCTTTTCGATACTCAGATACAACTGCTCGAACTTATGTACCTTAAACATGACCTGGGCATACTTCTGCGTCGCGCATATAAAAATAAGGATAAAAAAGAACTTGATAAACTTTACTCGCGCATAATTGAATGCGCGGACGCCGCCGATAAGTTTTACCATGCGTTCAGAACGCAATGGTTTACGGAAAACAAGCCCAACTCTTTCGATATCAACGATTTAAAACTCGGCGGTTTAATAAAAAGACTTTTATCCTGCGCCGAAAGAGTCAAGGATTATACAGACGGCAAAATTGAAAAAATAGACGAACTCGAACAGGATTTATTGCCATTTAACGGCACGGGTCAGACCTTTTTGTTCTGGCAGAAAATCGCTACCGTAAACAGACTGTAAAATATAATACATAATTTGCATTTAATATTTTTAATTAAACTATTAAATTTAAGTATTTTACGTAAAATATTTTATTCGGATACTGTATATAAGCCTCCGTCCCGCGGGCAAATGCCCGCGGGACGGTAATTTTTAAACGTAAACATTGTTTTTATCGGTATATGAAAAGTAAAATTTTATCTACAGAATTATTTAATAATACACCATTATGAAATTTATCGGAAAAACGCCGATACGCCTATGATATTCAAAAATTCGTCTGCCGCGTGTTTGCAACCGCAATCGTTCGGATGTTCGCCGTATATGGCTTTCGAAGGCTCTTTCGGGTCGCTTAAAGCGGCGGCGAAATCGAACACATATTCGGTATATGCGGAAAGTTTTTCTTTTATATAAGAATTGATTTCCAGCCTCATATTCTCGAACGTTCCTTCAAAGTTAAAGGGCGGAACGGTAAAAATTCCGACTTTTTTATTTTTTTCTTTAAGAATTTTGACAACGGTCAGTAAATCGTTTTGTATCTCTTTTACGGTTCTTCCTTGCAGAATATCGTTTATTCCGAAACAGACGTTGATAAAATCTCCGCTTTCAGCCGAGTCCAGCCAGACGCCGCAGGACGCCGCGTCCTGCGCTCTGCCGTGCCCTAACCCTATATTCCAGACGCCCGCTTCGTTTACGGCTTTTTCACCTATAAGAGCCGCCCAGAATTTATAACCGTCAAACCGCGTTTCAAGTCCCTGCGTTATGGAGTCTCCGAGAAAAACGATTTTTTTCTCAATCGGTCTGTCGCTCGCTACCATACAAGGCTGCGGAAAAGCGTTGCAGTCGGTAAAGCCCTTATCTGTAAGTACCTGTGCCGGAATTATCTTGTCGGGTGTGTAGGGAAACTTTTTCCCTTTTACCGTCCACTCGAAAACCACATATCCGTCCTGCACGTCAAGTAAAACGGAATCGCTCCAAAACTCTTCGCCCTCTTTTACTGTCTTTTGCGCTTGGCCGTCAAACAAAAGAGATTTTAATCCTTCACCGCCGAAATTTTTGTAATCGCCGTCAAAACAGCCGACTTTTGCCGACAGAATATTGAAATTTCCGCCCTTTAAGTTAGCACGCGAATTTTTCCCGTCGTAAAAAGTGCTGAACGTATTATTTGAAAAATAAAATCTATAATTATATTTTCCCGCAACCGAGACTTTATAAAATATTCTCGATGTAATCGTCTTTTCTTCATTTAAAAAAAGCGTATCGTTATTACACGTCCCCGCAAAAGTATTGGAAAAAAAACCTTGGCAATTTTTCATTTATAACTATTTATTCCTATCCTTATAATTTCTCTTTTTCGTCCGTCTTTTCACCCGTCTTTTCACCCATCGCGTCCGTCTCGGTAATTCCTTCTGCCGAAATGACGAATGTTTTAAATTGATAACCGTTCAGATGAATTTTTTTATTGGCGGCAAATTTCCCTACCGTAAGCGCGGTATCGACGGGAGTTTCGTCCGAGTTATAAACGCGCACGGTATAATTCCCGTTTTCTTCCGCCTTGAAACACTCTGTCACCGAAGCGGGGTGCGACAGATTAACAAGCGGAAAATCTTCTTTTTTCTCGTTCACGGGGAAAAAGTTTATACTCTGTAAAGGCTGCCTCAGCGTGAGACTGATTCTTTCGGCATTTTCTTTTATATATTCTGTTCTTCCGCCCGTTAAGGCAAATCGGAAATTCCTTTCACCCTGATCCATTCGGTAAGTAAACCTGTCGGAAGGAACAACCTTTCTGTCGAGAATGGGCTCGGCACTGTAAGCGCAGCCGCTGAGCATGGTGCAACCGAGCGTTCCGTCCTTATAATCTAAACCGTAAGTACCGAAACTCATTACAGAAAGCGAGTATCCGTCTTTTGACAAAACGGTGTAATCCTGTACGGCACGCTCGTCACCGTCGGCGTCTATAACGTACCTGCAAAACATACTCTTTCCCTCTGCGACCGCATCTTTTTCAACGCCCGCAAATGCAATTTTAACTTTACAGTCTTTTTCTGCATTAAAAAGGTCGATTTTTATATCGAGAACGTCGTCCTCTTTATTGACGCCGTAACATACTCTAACCCTCGAAAAACCGTGAATAAAATAACATTCCGCAACAGTCTTTATCGGACCGTCCTCAATAATTTTCACTTTTGAAACTTCTTTCGGGTCGGTTTTAAGGAAATCCGCCGTTTCCTGAGCGGTCATTATCCTGAATTCGCCCGTTTTTTCCTTAAAAGAGTTAAACTCGAATCCCCACGGGTCGAAGCAATTGGAAATTATGTTTATTTTTGCGCTCCCTTCTTTAAGATATTCTTTTCCGCTTATTCTGAACGAGTCGATAAGACCGGTGTTTCTGTTTATTTTCACCACGGAATTTTTACCTTTGAGCAAGACGTAATCTCCCTCGCCCTGACCGTCGTGCACGGGTCTGAGTTTATTGTCCTTTACGAAAAAGCATTTGTATCTCTTTACCGAAAAAGCCCCTGCCGTCGCATTAAAGGCAATTTTTTTACGCCAATCCAAAGGCACGTCGCTGCTTTCGCGCACAAGTTGAACGGGTATTTGTTTTTCGCCGTCGTACAGCACGGGATATTTTCTGTTTTCTATATCCCAGCCCTGGTCGTCAAGCATAATCTCGCATTCCGCCACAGCGTTCACCTCGAAAGGATGCGGATTGAATATGAAAATCGGGTACTCTCCGCTCTCTGCTTTCTTCTGACCTTTCAGAAGATAAAAAAGGCACTCCGTTCTTACTTTTTCCGTCTCGTACAGACCGTGCCGCAACTGATTGAAAAGGTCCGTCCTCCACTTCTTTTATGGAAGTTCCCGTTACCGAATCGTGAAACTGAACCTCTATCATATCCCTCTCGGCAGATTTGAGTTTATCGAAAGGATAATCTTTACCCGCCAGACTGCAAAATGCCGCCATTCTTTCGGCGGTGAAATATGCGTTTTCCAGACGGTTATATAGTTTTTTAACCTCATATTCCGACGAATACGTTCCCTCGTTAGCCGTTCCTATGCTGTTATAGGTTTTCAGACCGTCTGTTTTTTTCAGTTCCTCGAAAAAGGCTTCGGGAGTGGAGTGAATAAATTCCGCTTGCGGATATTTTTCTTTAAGTTCTTCTATCTTTTTAAAGTCTTCCCTGGTCGCTCCGCCACCGTGATTGCCTACCCCCCAGAGACACAACTGTAAATCCTGACCTTTAAGTTCGCTTAAAAGCCTCTCTATCGGTTCATCAACTTTTCCTTTCAGAGTACAGTATCCCTCTAACGCCCTGTATGCAATCACTTTGCCGTTCGGACCTTCGAGATACATGCCTTTTCTGTCATTATCTTCCGAACCTCTGATATAAATCATGCTGTCGTAACCGAAATCGTTGACAATCTGATAGAGACCTGGAGAATTGCCGGGACAGTCGTAGTTTATAACCGTCGTAGGGCGAACGAAATCATCGCCGAATTTTTCGGAAAAATATTTCAGCCCTGCCGATATCTGGCGAACCATACCCTCTCCGGAAGGAATATTACAGTCGGGTTGAAGATACCACCCCCCCGCTATATGCCATTTTTTCAGATGCACCAGCCTTTTTATGCGCTCAAACAACATTGGCGAGTAATTTTCTATCCATTCGTAAAGAATGGCTTCGTTATGACAAAAGACATAATTGTCGTATTCCTCGCAAAAATCGGCCGCCGCCGAAAAAGTGGATATGGCAGTGCCTATGCCTTCGTCTGTTCGCCACTGCCACACAGGGTCAATATGCGCGTTGCTGACAAGATGAAACCTTATCATAAATCCTCCCTGAAAATGATATTATGAAAATCAACCGCGAAAAACACATTCTTGCCGGACGGTAAAAAGCGAGTTATAATTTGTTTTGTATTTTTTGTTTTTTTGTATTTTTATTTTTTTATTCTTTTATTTTTTTGCTATTATTTTTATTTTTTCGTGTTTTTGTGATTTTGTGATTTTTTAAAATCGCGCGGAAATACTTTTTAAAGAATTCCCGCGGCAATAATTTCCGAGTTAAAAAAACCTCGTCTCCTCGTTCTCTCTTTTTCTGAAACAAGGTGCATAACAATTAAGGAATTATAGCATTTTTTGAAAATTTATTTCTTTAAGTTTGCTTTCTATCTGTTTAAGATCGCTTTCGGTTACCGCTTTTGCGGGGGCTACGGTATAGCCCATATCAAATCCCATAACGGTTAAAGCCGCTTTCCAGTAGGCTATATTGTGCCCTATCAGAATATTTATCACGGAATTGAGTTTATCCTGATATGCGCTTGCTTTGCTTATATCGCTTTTTAAAAAACTTTCATATATTCCGACGGCAATTTTGGGAATTATGTTATATGTAGTACCTATCGCGCCGTCCGCGCCTCTTACAAGTCCGCAAAGCATGGTCTCGTCAGGACCGTTCAATATATTCAACCCTCTGTTATTTATCATGGTAATCTTTCCCATGGCGTAGTAATCGGGTATCGATATTTTCAGTCCCGCTATATTATCTATCCCGGCAATTATTTCCGCAAACCGGGTAAGGTCGCAATTAAGCACGGGGGTTACGTAAGCGTATACGGGATATTTGCTCTTGTCGGCAAGAATTTTATAATATTCTATTATTTCTTCCGCACTGTAATATTTCTGTAAGGACGGCGGCAGCGACGCCACTGCGTCTATCTTCAGACCGTTTGCGTGTTCGAGCAATTCCAGCACCTCGCAAAGGTGTCCCGCCCCGACGTGCGCCATTATTTGTCCTCTGCCTTCGTTCGCCTCGACGACGTATTCGAGCATCTGCTTTCTTGTCTTTGCCGGCAATACCGTACATTCGCCCGTATTGCCGCCCACATAGAAACCTTTAAGTCCTCCGTTCAACTGATAATCCACCATCTTTTTCACAGTGTCTTTCTTAGCGTTCATATCCTCGTCATAAACACTGAATATAGCGGAATAAACTCCGCAGAATTCTTTACCCATATTTACTCCTTACTGATTTAATATAATTTTATATTGTTTTTCTTTATTTTAATTTTATTTTCACGCTTACCTGTTTAACTGTAAATCATATCGGTTTATCCCGCCCTTACGCGCAATCGCCGCAAGGCAATTTAGTATAGCCGATTGTAAAACCTATCGCTATACCCTATGCCATTCACAATAAACCCGAATTTAAACTTTATTTAACTTTTCTTCCGAAAAGTTTACACTTGGCCTCGCCGCATTCGGTCAGATCGCATGTGATTTCTATCCCGTATCTCGCAGCGCAGCGCTTATAAAGAACGTCGCAATGACCGCAATAATCTTTATACGGCTCTGTATACGCGCGCTTTAACAGCATGCCCTTTGACGGACAGCCTTTCATATCTATAAGAAAAAAATTCTTTTCTTCGTCGTATTCCATGGTAAATTCGCATGCTTCTTCATTCAGACTTTTGTACCAGTAATTCCAACATCCTTTAAGTCCGTTTTTTCTGATTTCTTCGCCTAACCTCGGCTCGACATATCTGTCAGATATGGTTTCCCAGTATTTTACTACCGCCTCTTTACCGCCTTTTTTTTCAAGAAATTTAAAAAGTTCGCTGTAAAGAGGTATAAATTCCGTGCATGATACCATTCCCTTTCTCCTTTATTCTGTTTGATTTTAATTTATTATTGTATTATCTTTGATTTCCTTATGATATTTTTTGATTTTTATTTTTACTTTTGGTAACGTTTATCTTATTTATATGTTTTTTATTTTAATTAGATTTTATTATTCAATATACTCTAATCTTCTTTAATATGTTTTAGATTATTTTGAAAAAGTAAATTCGGCGGCGCCCGTATCTTCGTCGTAAAATTTCATACTGAAACTTAGCCCGCACATTTTCGCAAGCACCGCATAAACCGTTTCGGTTGTTTGTTTATACCATACGGAAGGCGTGTGTCCGCTCTTTTTCATGAATTCTGTTGCGGGACAAGACGAAATGCTTACGGTCAGCGTGTTACCGCTTATTCTTGTTGTTAAACGGTCTTCGCATTCCTCGGCGGCATAAATATCGTGAAAATATTTTTCAAGCACACCGAGTCCGCTTTTCTTAACTTCTTCCGCAAGCGGTTTATGTACGCTCTCGGCATATTGAGTAAGATATTCCTTTACTCCTTGGTCGCCGTAAAGTTCGCCTACATAACCGATGCCTATATCCGCCGAAACGTGAAAATCACGGTGCAGATATTTATTGTCTCCTGCTTTTCTTTCAATTTTAAGATGTTCTTTTTCCGGCATATATTTACTCCGTTTTATAAAATTTTTTTAATATTATTCAATTTGTTTATTTATTGTCGCTTTGTCGTTATTATCGATAATTTCGCCTGTCGGATTATTCTTTTTTATCGTCCGTCGATGTTTGGTATTTCAACCTGTACTGACGCGGTGATATTCCCGTATATGACGTGAATTTCTTAATAAACGTGCCCGTGTCGTGAAAGAGCACCTTTCGGCTATTTTTTCCATTGACAGATCGGAATTTTTAAGCAGAAGTTTTGCGCTCTCTACCCTTAATTGCATTTTCCTTTGAGTATACGTTACCCCGTACTGTTTTTTTATTATACGGCACAATTGACGTTTGGAAATATATAATTCCTCTGCTATGTCTTTAAGTTTTGCGTCTGAATTTATATTGTTGATCCGCTGATTTATAATGTGATTTATATTTGCTATTACCGGAACGGTATCCCTGTCGTTTCCCTTATCGGAAATTTTTGCGGAATTTTCATAAAGTTTCAGAATAAACAGTCTTATCAGAGATTCGATTATGAAATAAGAAAACTCGGTCGGTTTGTTTATAGATTTGCTTATTTGATTTGCTATACTTATAAGTTCCTGCTGTTTTTCAAGCACGACGGGAGAAGAGAAAACTTTTTCAAACTTTTCATAAGTATTCAGAAATTTATTGCTGAGCGGCAGTTTTTTTATTGTAAAACCCATTTCGTAATATCTGCAATCGGGAGAAAATCTCAGAACGTGCATATATTTTTGCGGAAACAGACAGACGCAGTTTTCTTCTGTCAGAAAACCGTCGTTTTCGGCGTTTTCGGTCTGCAATTTCATGCTTCCCTTTACGGTCATGATTATCTC
>CALWBJ010000171.1 GCA_944376035.1 uncultured Clostridia bacterium
CAATATTTTTGCAGAAGGGCAAGCCCGAGGAGAATTTACCACAAAATACTCCCCCTTAGCCTGTGCAAGACTGTTTAATGCGATAATCAGGGGCGCAACGCTAGGTTACGTAATCGCTCCCAAGGATGTGCAGAAAAATATCGAACTTCCTGAAACCGACTTTATTCTTGACATTTTCAGAAAAGGAGACACGCAATGAAAAGAAAACAAAAAAACAAAACGAGCGCAGGATTTATCCCTCTTATAAAAACTCTGGGAGGTTCAATCAGAGAGTATAAGAAGGCTTCGATTCTGACACCGCTTTTCGTTATGGTTGAAGTTGTTTTGGAATGTCTTATACCTTATATAATGACACTGCTTCTGGGTACGATATCTTATATATCGGGTACAAATCAGAATTCCGACCCGCTAATAGAAAAAATAGTTATATTTCTGTCGCACGGCGCGGCAGAACCCAATCTGCTTTTAGTAATATTACAATTCGGATTGGGACTTATATTCACGGCATTTGTGTCCCTTCTTTGCGGCGCGCGCTCGGGCAAATACTGTGCGACCGCGTCCAGCGGATTTGCAAAAAATCTAAGAAAAGACATTTATTCGAGAATACAGGGATTTTCCTTTTCCAATATCGATAAATTCTCAACGGCAAGCCTTGTAACGCGTCTTACTACCGACGTAACCAACGTGGAAATGAGTTATATGATGATTATAAGGACTGCTATCCGCGCGCCTTTCATGCTTATCTTCTCGCTTATAATGGCATTCACCATAAACGCGCAGATGGCACTCATATTCCTCTGTACTTCGCCCATTCTTGCAATAGGACTCTATTTTATCATGACAAAAGCAATACCTTTCTTCAACCGCATTTTCCATAAATACGACGCCATGAACGAATCGGTTGAAGAAAACGTAAGAGGCATGCGCGTAGTAAAATCTTACGTAAGAGAAGATTACGAAATGGAGAAATTCGAAAAAGCGTCGTCAAGCGTAAAAGAAGATTTCGTCAAGGCCGAAAAACTTATCGCTCTCAATACGCCGCTTATGAATTTCTGCGTCTATTTCGGGATAATAGCCATTTACATAGTCGGTTCAATACTGATTATAAAATCAAACCAGTCACTTCTGCAACTTACCGAACTTCAAAGTTTCATGACATATTCATTCCAGATTCTCATGAGCCTTATGATGGTTTCCATGATAATGGTTATGGTTATAATGTCATATGCTTCGGCGCAACGTATTTGCGAAGTACTGAATGAAAAAAGTTCCATACTTTCTCCCGAAAATGCCGTAACCGAAGTTAAAGACGGCAGTGTGGAATTTGATAACGTTAATTTCAAATATTCGGAAAAAGCCGAAAATTATGCGCTTTCCGATATAAACTTAAAGATAGAAAGCGGTGAAACGGTAGGTATTATAGGCGCTACGGGAAGCAGTAAGACTTCTCTCGTGCAACTTATACCCCGCCTTTACGACGTAAACGAAGGCAGCGTAAAAGTCGCAGGAGTAGACGTCAGAAATTACGACCTTGAAGTTTTAAGAAACGCGGTCGCTATGGTTTTACAGAAAAACGTACTTTTTTCGGGAACTATTAAGGAAAACATGCGCTGGGGCGACAAGAACGCAACCGACGAGGAAATTATGCACGCTTGCAAACTCGCTCAGGCGGACGAATTTATACAGGGCTTCCCCGATAAATACGATACTTATATCGAACAGGGCGGCGTAAACGTATCAGGCGGTCAGAAACAAAGGCTCTGTATAGCACGCGCTCTTCTCAAAAAACCCAAAATACTTATTCTCGACGACTCAACTTCCGCAGTCGATACCAAAACCGACGCTCTTATAAGGCAGGCTCTCAGATCGTATATGCCCGAAACAACAAAGATTATAATCGCACAGCGTATCGCTTCCGTACAGGAAGCCGACAAAATCCTGATTATGGACGGCGGCACTATAACCGCTATGGGCAAACACGAAGACTTAATCAAAAATAATGCCATTTATAAGGAACTTTACTATTCTCAGAACAAGGAGGCAAAATAATATGGCAATGAAAACTCCCGCAGGGAGAGGCGCAAATATGCGCGGCGGTCATGGCAGAGCAAAAAAAGGCACGATGGGAAGACTTCTCGCCATGCTTATAAAAAACAATAAGAAACTCCTTTCTGTCATAGTGGTATGTCTTTTCATAAGTTCGGTAACGGGCGTTATGTCATCGCTCTTTCTGAATAATATCTTAACCAAACTTTCAGAGGGTCTTGAACTGCTCCCCCCGTCGGGTAACCTTACGACGGCCGAAGCATGGAACACTATTCTCCCTGATCTGATGAAAATTTTTATAACTATGATCTGCGTTTACGTCGCAGGTATCATCGCGTCTTTTATCTATACCAGACTCATGGCTACCCTTACGCAGACTTTCCTGCATCAGATAAGAACGTCCATGTTCAATAAAATGCAGTTCTACCCCATACGCTTTTTCGATACAAACAAAACCGGCGATATAATGAGCGTTTACACAAACGACACCGACGCTCTCCGCCAACTTGTATCTCAGAGTATTCCAAGTCTGCTCACCGCGACTATCAGCGTAATTACTCTTCTTATTCTTATGTTCAGTTTCAGTATCTGGCTTTCGCTGGTAATATTCCTCGGCATATTTGTAATGTCGATGGTAACGAAATCAGTCGGCGGCAACAGTGCAAAATACTTCATGAGACAGCAGAACTCACTCGGTAAGGAAGAAGGCTATATACAGGAAATGATGAGAGGTCAGAAAGTAATCAAAGTTTTCTGTCACGAAGAAGAATCCATCGAAGGTTTTGACGAAAAGAATGAGCAACTCTGCGAAGATTCGAGAAAAGCGCATATGTTCGCAAACATTCTTATGCCTATAATGGGCAACCTCGGCAACCTGCTTTACGTTTTAATCGCATTTGTCGGCGGACTTTTAGTCGTTCTCGGCGCAAGAAACTTAACTATTACGGGATTCCAGGAATACAACCCCACAGCATTTTTAGTAACGATAATGTCTTTCCTGCCCATAAGCAAACAGTTCACCGCACAGATATCGCAGACATCTCAGCAACTCAACTCCATCGTTATGGGCTTAGCGGGCGCGTCGAGAATATTCGAACTCATGGATCACGACCCCGAGACCGATAATGGATACGTTACTCTCGTCAGATGCCGTATAGCGGAAGACGGAACCATAACCGAATGTGAGGAACGCACGGGACACTGGGCATGGAAGCATCCGCATAAAGCCGACGGAACGATAACTTACACCGAACTCAAAGGCGACATACAGATGTTTGACGTTGATTTCGGATACGTTCCCGAAAAAATAGTCCTGCACGACATCAATCTTTACGCTAATCCCGGGCAGAAGATAGCGTTTGTCGGAGCGACAGGCGCAGGAAAAACCACTATAACAAACCTTATCAACCGTTTTTACGATATTGCGGACGGTAAAATAAGATACGACGGAATAAACATAAACAAAATCAAAAAAGCCGATTTAAGGCGTTCGCTCGGTATAGTTTTGCAGGATACCAACCTGTTTACAGGCACGGTTATGGAAAACATACGTTACGGCAGACTTTCCGCCTCAGACGAAGATTGTATTGCTGCTGCAAAACTCGCCTATGCCGACGACTTTATAAGGCGTCTCCCCGACGGTTACAATACAATGCTGACGTCGGACGGAGCCAACCTTTCGCAAGGTCAACGGCAACTTTTATCAATCGCGCGCGCTGCCGTAAAAGACGCTCCCGTCATGATTCTCGACGAAGCGACTTCCTCAATAGATACGAGAACCGAAGCGCTCGTCCAAAAAGGTACAGACAGGCTGATGGAAGGCAGAACGGTGTTTGTCATAGCACACAGGCTCTCCACCGTCCAGAATTCCGACGTCATAATGGTATTGGAATACGGCAATATAATCGAACGCGGCTCGCATGAAGAACTGATTGCCAAACGCGGCAAGTATTACCAGTTGTATACAGGCGCATTCGAACTTGAATAAAACTTTTAATAAAATTTCAATGAAATTTGCATGAAATTATGAATTGCAACCTCTGCCCCAATTTATGTAAAATAAATAAAGAAATACAGAAAGGCTATTGCGGTACGGACGGAAAAGTCCGTATCGCAAAATTTTATCTGCACAAATTCGAAGAACCTTTTATAAGCGGGACGAACGGCTCGGGAACGGTTTTTTTCTGCGGGTGCAGTTTAAAGTGCGTATTCTGCCAGAATTACGAACTATCGAGAAATACCCGCGGAAAAGATATAACGGTAAGTGAACTTGCGGATATTTTCAAATATCTTGCAGAAAGCGGCGCTCATAATATAAATCTCGTCAACCCCACCCATTTTTCGGACAAAATCATTAAGGCGCTTGAAATTTACCGTCCGCCCGTACCTGTCGTATATAATACCCACGGCTATGAAAATACGGATATGATAAAAGAAATTTTCGATTGCATCGACGTCTTTCTCCCCGACATGAAATTTTACTCGCCTAAGGTTTCATCTCGCTATACGGGTAAATCCGATTATTTTGAAAAGGCCTCAGAAGCGATAGAAATAATGACGGATAAACCTCTCGTGTTCGATGAAAACGGACTTATAAAGAGCGGAACGGTCGTAAGACATCTCGTACTTCCCATGAACGTATCGGACAGTAAGAAGATACTCGACTGGTTTGCTCCGTTAAAAGAAAAAGCGTATATAAACGTCATGAGTCAGTATACCCCCTTCGGAAATATTGAAAAATTCCCCGAACTGAAAAGAAAACTTACCCGCCGAGAATACGAAAGCGTTATAGACTACGCAATATCGCTCGGAATAGACAAAATGCTTTATCAGGACTTTAAAAGCGCGGACGAAACTTATATCCCCCAATGGGATTACTGAAAATATAATATATGCACATAAAATATACATCAAAGCAAAACTACTTTAAGTAAAAACATTTAAAACTATAATTATATTCATTAGAAACAAACTGAAAATATTTTATAACTATTTAATTTGAAAAATCTTTATTAAAACTCTGCGCTCGCTTGCAATGCAAGCGAGCGCAGAGTTTTATTTTTTAGTTTTTAATTTTATGATTCAGACATAAATTTTTTCAAACTTTAATTGCTTTAACAGAAGGACTTGACTTTCTAAACCATATTACGCGGTAACTTCTATCCACATATCGGTTATTCTGTCATTTGCTTCATCGGGGAAGTAATTCATGACTACGCATCTTTTAATTATATCCTCGGAAGGATAAAGTGTTTCAAACTGTCTTCCGTGTATATTATTGATAACTTTGTAAGTTTCGGAAGAGCCGTTTGTCGCAAAGAAATAACTTAAATCCACTTCATCGCCTTCTTCGGTGCTGAAATTTTCCGTTACCCAATCGAAAATTTCATCGCCCGCAATACAACTGGTATAACCTATATATTCCATGTTGGTTATTACGTTTTCGGGTGTTGATATCAAATCGATGAATTCACGAGCAAGCCCTTTGTTCTTTGCTCATTTCGGCACGCACCAACCTTCAAACCATCTA
>CALWBJ010000172.1 GCA_944376035.1 uncultured Clostridia bacterium
GTTAATTACAAGTCCGTCTTCAACAAAAGGAAGATCATCGTGGCAATTTACGCCTTTAATAACACGAACAACGGGCAGATTGTATTTCTGGGCAAACTGAAAGTCGCGCTCATCGTGAGCAGGAACGCCCATAACCGCGCCGGTGCCATAAGAGTAGAGGACATAATCAGCGGCAAAAATAGGTACAGATTTACCGTTAATAGGGTTAATGGCATTATGCCCGATATAGACGCCCGTTTTTTCTCTCACGGTGGAAAGTCGTTCAATTTCGTTGGTTTTTGATGTTTCGAAAATATAATCTTCGACAGCTTTTTTCTGTTTGGGAGAAGTAAGTTTTTTTACCAGCGGGTGTTCGGGGGCAAGTACGACATATGAAACTCCGAAAAGAGTATCGGCACGAGTGGTGAATACTTTGAATTTGTCACCGCTTTCGGCGGTAAATTCAATTTCTCCGCCGGTAGATTTACCGATCCAGTTTCTCTGCATAAGTTTTGTTTTTTCAGGCCAGTCGACTGTATTTAATCCCTGCAAAAGTTCTTCGGCATAATCGGTTATTTTAAAAAACCATTGCGTTAGATCTTTCTTTAAAACGGTAGCCCCGCATCTTTCGCATTCGCCGTTAACAACCTGTTCGTTTGCAAGAACGGTTTTACAACTCGGACACCAGTTGACAGGCGCTTCTTTTCTGTACGCAAGACCTTTTTCGTATAGTTTGAGAAAAAGCCACTGTGTCCATTTATAATAATCTTCATTACATGTTTTAATTTCGGCACTCCAATCGAACATGGCGCCCATTTCACGAAGAGTTTTTTCCATGTTTTTAATATTGTTTTCGGTTGAATCCTTAGGATGAATTCCGGTTTTTATGGCATAGTTTTCTGCCGGTAAACCAAAAGCGTCAAACCCCATCGGCTGAAATACTTCATAGCCCTTCATTTTTTTATATCTTACAAAACTGTCGGTAGGGCCGTAATTATACCAATGCCCCAGGTGAAGTTTTGCGCCTGACGGATAGGAAAACATTTCAAGACAGTAGTATTTTTTATCGATATTTTTGAAATTGAAATTGTTTAATTTTTCTTTTTCCCAAATTGTTTGCCACTTTTTTTCAACTTTTTTCATGTCCATAAAAGCGAATTAAGCCTCCGTAAACAAAAATTATATATATTATATAATAAAACTTTAAGATAGTCAAGAAATTACTTGCTTTTCATATGATCTTTTCATATGATTGAATGAATAGAAATTTTGCAATTTGACTATAAAAAAAATTATTTTATCGCAATGCTTTTAATACGTTTACAAAAAAATTAAAAAATGTTATACTTGATAAAAAATAAGGCATATTGGTAATGAAACAAAATGTCAAATATAAGAAAACCATACTATGAAATCGAATCAAGCTTTAAATACTTTGAAATGCTATACGGTTCTGAAGATAAAAAACAGGAAATACGTTATTCAAAAATTTTTGAAAGATTTAAAAAAGAATTTAATGCGGAAAAGGGTTACATAGCATCTTCCGGCGGACGTGTGGAAGTATGCGGAAACCATACTGACCATAACGGGGGAAGAGTAATTTCGTGTACGATAAGCCTTGATACTCTTGCGGTTTTTCTGCCAAGCGAAGACGGAATTATTACAATAAAATCGGAAGGCTATCCGGAAATTAAAATAAACCTTTCAAATCTTGATAATATAAAAAAAGGAACTTCTTCGGCAATGACAGCCGGAGTGGTAAGGGGCTTTCTTAATAAAGGATATAAAGTAGGCGGGTTTTATGCCAGCGTTACAAGTAATGTTTTAGGCGGCGCGGGGATATCCAGTTCGGCCTCTTTCGAGTTGCTTATAGCGGAAATTCTCAATTTTCTTTATAATGAAGGTCGCGTGAGTAAAGAAGATAAGGCGCTTATAGCGCAGTATTCGGAAAATAAATATTTTAATAAACCTTGCGGACTTTTGGATCAGACCGCAATTTCTTTCGGCGGGCTAAACCTTCTTGATTTTTCTTCAGAGGGTAATATCGTAGTAAAAGAAATAAATAATAATTTGCAGGATTATACTTTTGTGCTTATAAATACAGGCGGAAGTCATGAGAATCTGACAGATGAATATGCTGCTATACCAAAAGATATGTTCGCTGTTGCTAAGGTCTTGGGTGCGGACAGGTTGATTGAAATACCTGAATCGGATTTTTACAAAAGACTTCCCGAAATAAGCGGGTGTGTTTCGGACAGAGCGATTTGCCGCTCCATACATTTTTATGAAGAAAATAAAAGGGTAGACAGAGTTTATAATGCTCTTAATACCTGTAACTATTCTGATTTTTTAAACGCCATAAGAGAATCGGGTACAAGTTCTCTTTGTAAGTTACAAAATTGCAGTGTGCCCGGAAGTAGTAATCAGCCTATCCCGAAGGCGCTCTTTATATCGGGAAAATTTTTGTGCGGGGGAGCGAACAGAGTTCATGGCGGAGGGTTTGCCGGAACTATTCTTAATATAGTTAAAAATGAAAATCTTAGTTACTTTACTGATAATGCCGTTAGGTTTTTCGGGAAAGAAAATATAATACCGTTAAAAGTTCGTTCATGCGGCACAATTGTTTTATAAATTATATTGATTTAATGGTCTTTTATGTCAGACATAATTTAATTTGAAAATAATTTTATGGAGATAAAATATGCAACAGACTGATATTTATGTTAACCCTTTAATAACCAGATACGCAAGTAAGGAAATGGCGGCAAATTTTTCGGATGATAAAAAATTCGGATTATGGCGCAGGCTTTGGATTGCGCTTGCGGAAAGCGAAAAGGAACTGGGACTTAATATCACCGACGAACAGATAGAAGAGTTAAAAAAATATGTTGACGATATAAATTACGATGACGCAAGAGAGTTTGAAAAACAGGTACGTCATGATGTCATGGCGCACGTAAAGGCATACGGCAAGCAAGCAAAAAAAGCCGCAGGAATAATTCATTTAGGCGCTACGAGTTGTTTTGTTACCGATAATGCAGAGGTAATTGTCATAGATAATGCATTAGATATAATATTAAAAAAACTTGTCAACGTTATATACAATCTTAAAAAGTTTGCTTTAAAATATAAAGATTTACCGACTCTTGGTTTTACACATCTCCAACCGGCGCAATTAACTACCGTGGGGAAAAGGGCGTGCCTTTGGCTTGAAGATTTGGTTATGGATTACGAATCCTTGGTTGAATTGAAAAACAAAGTGCGTTTGCGCGGGGTTAAGGGAACAACGGGAACGCAGGCAAGTTTTATGGACCTTTTCGGAGATGATGAAGAAAAGGTAAAAGAACTGGAAAAACTCGTTGTAAAAAAGATGGGTTACGACAAGGTTTATGGAGTTACCGGTCAGACTTATCCGAGAAAATTCGACTATAATGTTTTGTCTGTTTTATCTCAGATTGCGCAAAGCGGTTACAGATTTTCAAACGATATAAGACTTTTACAGCACATGAAAGAAATTGAAGAGCCGTTTGAAAAATCTCAGATAGGCTCATCGGCTATGGCGTATAAGCGTAATCCTATGAGAAGTGAAAGACTTGGTTCGCTTGCAAGATATGCTATAACAACACCTCTCGATTGCGCAATTACCGCGTCAACACAATGGTTTGAAAGAACGCTTGACGATTCTGCGAATAAACGTATAGTTATAGCGCAGACTTTCCTTGCTGTAGACGGTTTGTTGCAACTTTATTTAAATATTTCTGATAATTTGGTTGTTTATGAAAAAGTTATCGCAAAACATATAGCCGCCGAACTTCCTTTTATGGCAACTGAAAATATTATAATGGAATGTGTCAAGGCAGGTGGAAATCGCCAGGAACTTCATGAGGGAATCAGGGTTTTGTCCATGCAGGCGGCTGAAAATGTAAAAAAACGCGGATTGGATAATAATCTTATTGAACTTATAGGAAAAGATAATCTTTTTAAAGCGGTGCATGGCAAACTCGATAATGTACTTGATGCAAAAAAATATATAGGCAGAGCCCCCGGGCAGGTTGTGGAATATATAGAAAATGAAGTTGATCCCATACTGAAAAAACATTCGGATTTGCTTGGACTTAAAGGCGAAATAAGTTGTTAATATGTGATAGAGTTTAATTAAAATATAAAGTTATTTTTGTATAAAAACGTGCAGCAATTTGATATTGTCTCACGTTTTTATGCTTTTTTGTTTGTATATTTAATTATAACAGTATATCAAATTAGTTACTTTTTAAATATAGTGAATAATAAACTTTTTTAAGTTTGAAAATATAAAATTTAATTCAAGATTTTAACGTAAAGCATTTTTTTAGAGTCAAAGATGATTTAATTATTGACTTTATCAATTTAAACGTGATACAATGTTAAAGAAATCAATTTCGGAGCAATTTTCTGATGAGTGATATTTTCAATGAACAGAGCGAACGTCTTTTTAAGGCTATTTTGTCTTTAAAAAGTGTAGAAGAGTGTGAAAAGTTTTTTGCCGACGCATTTACCATAAGGGAAATTAAGGAGATTTCCCAAAGATATGCAGTTGCGGAAATGCTTTATGAGGGGAAAATATATAACGAGATAGCAAAGGAAACCGAGGCGAGCACCGCCACGATAAGCAGGGTAAATAAATGCCTTAATTACGGTGAGGGTGGGTATAAATTGGTCCTCGACCGCTTGAAATCACAAGAACAAGTGTTTTAAAGAATAGTTATTTTTTTATTGAATTATCAAAATATATTTAAAGCGCCTTTTTACAGGCGCTTTTGTAAATTTACCGAAATTAGTTTTTTATCCATTTGGCATAAAGTTTAGTTTCGATAAACTCAACAGGGTTGCCGTCTTCGTCATATTCAACAATTGGTAAGGTATCCGTTTTAAAATTCCATTTATTGATACATTCTGATTCCTTATACCAACCTTCAAACGTATAGCCTTCTCGTATCGGGTCATACGGCGGATTTTTTATACTTTCACCGTATCCGTAATTATCTATGAAAAACACT
>CALWBJ010000173.1 GCA_944376035.1 uncultured Clostridia bacterium
AGGTCTATGCGGAGATGCAGGTTGCCCATGGTATATCGGCGGTATATTTTGTACTCTTGCGGCAGCAGCGTAAAAGGTTGTAATTTTTACGTGGTTATATATTAAAAAATACGGATTTTCCTGCGGCGGAAGCCGCGGGAAAATCAAAATATTGAAATATAATTGAAATATATCTGAAAAATTAAAACAAATAATTTATGAGGTTATAATGAAGAGAATAATTGCTTTAATTATTGCGATATTGAGTTGTCTGTCTTTTACGGCGGCTTGCGGTGGAAACAACGCTACTCCGCCCGATTACAGTTCAAGTACAAAAAAACTTAATATGTTTGCATATTGTCCGCCTTTGGGAAAAAATAAAATGATAATTAACGGCGACGTTTTTCCCACGGATGAGTTTAGAACCAAAGAAAGATATAAAGAATATAAAGATTGCGGATTTGATATTCTTTTACTTGACGGAAATAATGCTTACTATGGCGGAGCTTTAGATGCCAATGAAACTTTTGAAACCAGCTGGTTGAAAAAACAACTTGACTGGGCAGAAGAATTAGGACTTAAAGTAATTGTTTACGACGGAAGAATTTATTGGCTTTCAAACGTTAAAGGTACAAGTCTTATCGGCACCGATTTTAATGCTCCTCCTCTTCCTAAAAAACGTTTTGAAACCTTTGACGATCTTGTAGAACATATGAGAGACTGTCTCAGCGATTATATGGATCACCCGGCTTTTTACGGTGTTACTCTTTTTGATGAGCCGGAATATGGTAAAATGGTCGCTAACGGAGAAGTTTACAGGGCAATAAAAGCAGTCGATCCTGATATTAAAGTTCATTCCGAACTTTCTTCTTTTTTATGGTCTAATCCAAAAAATTATTATACCGGTACGGGCGGGGGAGATTCAACTTTTAACGAATACGAAATATATCTCGATAAATTTTTGGAAACTTCCGGGTCGTCATATATAGATTATGATAACTATCCGTTGCTTATAAATACCAGAGAGCAGGTACCGTTCAGATTAAATTCGTTTGTGAAAAACTTACAGATGGTAAACAATAAGGTTAAGACAAAAGATCCTGTTAACGGTGGGTGGACATTAACGATTGCTTCTTCAGATTGTGTGATGCCCGCTAATTCTATGAGACCGTTAACTATAAGGGATTTGCGTTGGGAAGCAAGCATGGGACTTGCTTTTGGCGCAGATAATCTTTCCTATTACACTTACTGGGAATTTCCGTCTCAAACTTTAACCGTGTATCCGACTCAGCAGATTATAAATCGATATGGCGAAAAGCAGCTTTATAATGACGTGCAAAAGGTAAACGGAGAATTACAGAATCTTGCTAAAGTCCTTTTAAATTATGATTACGTAGGTACGGCATATGCGTATGATGAAATATATCAGATTTTCCCCATGGATTTAATTAGTTGGCCTGAGTTTGAATTGGATGTGGAAGATTTAAAGAACATTACCGAAATAAAAGCATCTCAGCATACTCTCATAAATGAAATGTATGATGCAGATAAAGAAATATACGGATATATGGTAATAAATGGTGTGGATCCTGTAAACAATATTTCAGATGAAATTACTTTAACTTTTGAAAAAAAATTCAGCAATGTTATGGTAATTAACAGGGGCGAAACAAAAACTTATTCTCTTAAAGGCGGCGAGTATGAATTTACTCTCGAAAGCGGCGATTCGGCTTTTGTTATTCCTTACTAAAATATGATTTAAGTTTACTAACACTTGAACAGAGATATATAACAAAAATTTTTGACTAATCAATAAATAAGTAGGTAAAATATGAATAAGAGTAAAATGAAAAATATACCCGATTATAGTTCCGACACTAAAAGATTAAATATGTTTGCTTATATTGCGCCGCTCGGGAAAAACGTTTTGACCATCAATGGAATTCAGCAGGAAACTCCGGATTTCAGGACAAAAGAAAGGTATCAGGAATACAAAGATTGCGGTTTTGATATCCTTTTGCTTGATTCAGATAATGCTTATTGGGGTGATGAAAAAAACGAGGATTTTAACACGAGTTTATTAAAAAAACAATTAGATTGGGCGGAAGAAATAGGGTTGAAAGTTCTTATTTATGATGCGCGAATCTATATTTTGTCAAAAGTTGAAGGTACTCTTATAGGCAGAAAATTCGAGGCTGAAAAAGACGGCGAGATTTTGTCTAAAAATTATTTTGCGAGTTTTGACGAACTTGTAGAATACGTTAAGCACTGTCTTAAAGATTACAGAAATCACCCTGCTTTTTTGGGATATACCCTTTTTGACGAGCCTACTTATGCCAGATTAGATGCTACCGGCGAAGTTTACAGGGCGATTAAAGCGGCAGATAAAACCGTGGAGGTACAGTCTGAATTGGCGTGTTATCTTTGGTCTACTCCGAAATCTTATTTTACCGGCGAAGGAGAGTTTGGCGCGACTCTTAAAGATTACGACGTTTATCTTAAAAAGTTTCTTGAAGTAAGCGATTCTGCGTATATAGATTATGACAGTTACCCACTGCTTAGAAATAAAGGCGGTACTGCTTTTATTTACGAAGATTATGTGAAAAACATGCAGATGATAAATAAGAGGGTAAAGGAAAAGGATCCCGTAAACGGCGGCTGGACGATGACAATCGCGTCTTCCGATCTTGTTTTTCCTATAATTTCTCTGCGGACGCTTACTGAAAGAGACGTGCGCTGGCTTGCAAACATGGCACTTTCGTTCGGAGCGAAAAATCTTTCGTATTATACCTATTGGGCATTTCCCAAACAGTCATCAAAGGCTTACACTACACAGTCTATAATCAGTGCAAACGGTGAAAAACAACTTTACGACGAAGTTAAAAAGGTTAACGCCGAATTGCAGGGACTTGCTAAGGTAATTCTCAATTTCGATTACGTAGGCACTGCATATTATTGGAATCCCTGTTACAGTCTCGGACCCCTTTATTTGAAGGGTTTAGAAGAATACGAACTCAAAAGTCTCGGCGATATTGTTGACGTAGAATTATGTGACCAGGTTATCATAAACAAAATGTACGACAGACAGAAAGGTCTTTATGGCTATATGGTAATAAACAGCGTGGATCCTATAAATAAAACCATAGACGATATTACTTTAAAATTTGACAAAAAATTCAGCAAGGTACTGGCGGTAAACAGAGGGAATTCGGAATACGTTACTCTTAAAGACGGTAAATTTTCTTTCAGACTCGAGAGCGGGGATTCGTATTTTGTAATACCTTTTTGAAGTAAAAAAGTGCGCTTTCTAAATTAAGGTAATTATATTAAATAACGCTGTAAATTTTTAATATTATGGAAGAGAGAAAAATAATGTGTCGGAAAGTTCCGGATTATGGTTATAGCACTAAAAAATTAAACATGTTCGCATATTCTCCGCCCATGGGGGCCGGAAAAATTTTTTTGACGGCATTCCTTTGAACACGAAAGAGTTTAGAACGGAAGAAAGATATAAAGAATACAAAGACTGTGGCTTTGATATATTGAAGTTAGACAGGAACACTTCTTATCACGGTAATACTTCGGATGAGAAGAAAAAGGCAGAAAACGCTTTGTTTTATAAAGTCCTTGACATTGCCGCCGAGACGGGGCTTAAAGTAATTGTCTTCGACGAAAGAATTCATTGGCTTTCTAAGGTAAACGGAAGTCTTATAGGTACTGATTTTGATGCTTCTCCGCTTCCCAAACAATATTTCGCTTCGTTCGGGGATCTTGTCGATAAAATGCGCTCATATCTTGAAGATTATATTCATCACCCTGCTTTTTTGGGTGTAATTCTGTTCGACGAACCGACTTATAACAGGCTCTGTTCCACGGGAGAGGTTTACAGGGCTATAAAAATGGTCGATAAAAACATTTTGGTTCATTCGGAACTGGCTTGTTATCTTTGGTCAACCGAAAAGGAATATTTTACCGGTGAAGGCAAACACGGCGCAACTCTTAAAGATTACGAAGTATATCTTGAAAAATTCCTTGACGTTACAGAGTCTTCTTATATAGATTACGACAGTTATCCGCTTCTGGTCAACAAAGCGGGAACTCCTTTCGTCCTCGATACGTTCGTAAAGAATATGCAACTCGTAAACAGTAAGGTAAAAGAAAAAGATTCCGAAAACGGAGGATTTACAATGGCGATAGCCTCCTCAAATCTGATTTTGCCGGTTAACTCCCTACGAACTTTAACAGAGAGGGACATACGATGGGAGGCAAACATGGCACTTTCGTTCGGAGCGAAAAATTTGTCATATTACACTTATTGGGAACATGCCGCTCAGGGGGCAAAGGCATATGTTGCTCAGGCAATGATAAAAAGAGACGGGGAAAAAGACCTATACGACGTTGTAAAGAAGATAAATGCAGAATTACAGGCGTTGGCTAAGGTTCTTCTTAACTTTGAGTACGTTGGAACGGCATATTTTTGGGACGCAAGATACAGTATAGGACCTGTTTGGTTGAAGGGATACGAAGAGTTTGAATTGAAAAAACTTATTGATATAACTGATGTTAAAGTTTCAGGACAAGTTATTATAAATAAAATGTACGATAAGCAGAAAAATTTATATGGCTATATGATACTTAACGGTGTGGATCCCGTAAACAGAACTATAGACGAGGTATCTCTTGCTTTTGATAATAAATACAAAAATATTATGCTTATAAACAGAGGTAGAACACAAATAATTGATTTAGAGGAGAATAAGTATAACTTCTATCTTGAAAGCGGAGATTCGAGTTTTATAATACCTTACTGATAAAATGATGTTAATGATGTTATTTTATAAGATATTGCGAAATAAAAAACAATTTAAATATCATCTTATTATTTTAAGATGATATTTAAATTATATAGTGATTTTATCTTTTTATATTAAAGCGATGAAAATATTGACAGATTTAAAAAATTTAGAAAAGGCATTGTGGATAAAAGCTTTTAAAAAAGAGGTTTCCCAAGAAGAGCAGGGTTCGGCGCCTATATTCAGGCGTAAATTTTTCTTATCAGGAAAAGTTATTAAAGCGTCACTTGTCATAACGGCTCTTGGGATTTTTGAAGGAAGGCTAAACGGTAATGCAATTTCTGC
This sequence comes from uncultured Clostridia bacterium, assembly GCA_944376035.1. Lineage (GTDB taxonomy): Bacteria > Bacillota > Clostridia > Christensenellales > Borkfalkiaceae > UBA1259. Next base: position 5,118 of record CALWBJ010000173.1, read on the forward strand.
TGATAAATTAGCGCCCGGTTGGACAGATTATAATAAGCGCGTGCAATATTGCAGTTATGATGTATCAGAATTAATTTGTTGCGGATTAAATGTTTTGGAAGTAGTTTTGGGCTACGGTTGGTATGCGGGAACTGTAGGAATAAATCCTCCGGGTAAAATATATAAAAGTTGTGTTCCTAAATTAAAATATGTTCTGAGAGTAGAAACAGAAAATCAAATACAAGTATTTTTCTCAGACGGAAGCGAAGAAGTTTGTTCAGAGGGTGGCATTTTATATAACGACCTTTATATGGGGGAAATTCAGGACGGCAGGAGAGGCGTCTGGGCCGATAAAAATTTTAATAATTGGAAAAATGTTTTTACGGTAAGAGATAAAAGACGCTATTTATGTCCGATGATTGAAGAGTCCATTCGCGAATTAATGATTATTGATGCGAAACAATGTGTAAAACTTGATAAGCATACAAGTATTGTTAACTTTGCGCAAAATATGGTAGGAGTTTTGCGTGTAAAACTTAAAGCAAACAGAGGCGTGAAGGTCAGGTTCAGACACGGCGAAATGCTTAACAAAGACGGAACTTTATACGTGGATAATCTTAGAAGCGCTAAGGCAACCGACTACTATATTTGTGCAGGTAACGGCGAGATTGAACTTTTTCAGCCGCGTTTTACTGTTCATGGCTTTCAGTATGCTGAAATCTTTTGCGATGACGAAAGTTTTAATCTTATTGAAGTTCAAGGAGTGGTAATAGGAAACAATTTGTTTCGTACCGGTGTTTTTGAGAGCAACAATGAATTGGCTAATAGAATTTACAGTAATTTGTTGTGGGGACAGCGAGGTAATTTCTTGGCAGTGCCTACAGATTGTCCTCAGCGCGACGAAAGACAAGGATGGACCGGTGATGCTCAGGTTTTTTGCAAAACCGCAAGTTATAATTATAATACTTATGAGTTTTTCAGAAAATATCTTAGGGATATACGAGATGGCGCAACGAAGAAAGGTCATATATGCGAGGTAGCACCCAGAATAGAAAAGTTTGAAATGTGTATACCCGGTTGGTCTGACGCAATCATAATTATTCCTTATACATTATACGAAATTTACGGTGATAAGACAGTATTATTTGAGAATATTAAAACAGCAGAAAATTGGGTAAACTACTGCAAAAAACATTCCAAAGGTTTTATTCGTCCAGATATAGGGCACGGTGATTGGCTTAATGTGAACGACGATACGGATAAATCACTTATATCGACGGCGTTTTTCTTTAGAAGTACATGCTTGCTTGCAAAAGCGTTTGTAATTTTAGGTGAATTTGAAAAAGGTTATAAATATTTCAATACTGCAAAAAAAATAAAAAATGCATTTGAAAAAAAATTTATTACCGATAGGGATCTTACTTGTAAATCCCAAGCATCGTATGTATTTGCGCTCGCGTTTGGTCTTGCGGAGAATGAACTTTACGAAAATTTTGTAAACAAGTTAGTCGATGCTATCCACAAGAAAGACGACCATCTTTCTTGTGGATTTATGAGTATTTCTTTTCTGTTGCCGCTTTTGTCAAAAAACGGATATCATGGTTTGGCGGTTAAGCTTTTTCTTAATGAGACTTATCCCAGTTGGGGATATTCCGTCAGAAACGGTGCTACAACAATTTGGGAAAGATGGAATAGCTACACGAAAGAGCATGGTTTTGCAGACATTAAAATGAATTCCTTTAACCACTATTCTTTCGGGTCTGTGGGAGAATGGATATATGAATATGTTCTCGGGATTAAATGTGTGGAAGGAGGTAAAGGATTTAAAAATTGGGAATTCCACCCATATGTGGATAGGCGTCTTTCGGAAATAAGCGGGTCTTATTTGACACAATATGGAAAAATTGAAGTAAACTATAAATTGGAAAATAACAATTTTAAATGTTCGCTTTTAGTTCCGGATAATACAACCGTTATAGTAAATTTCCGCGAAATTGATTCTGAGTTAAAAACAGAAAAATTAAGCAGCGGTTTACACGAGTTCAACCTTTTATATACCAAATCAACAGATTGAAACAATTTGTTTTACTAATTACGGGATAGGAAATTTATAAAAATTTTCGGTAAGTCGATATGCAATAAAATATATAGTAAGTGCGCCATTGATAAAGAAAAATCAAATTTATACGGAGTTGTAAAATAAAAATGAAAAAAGTAAAATTGGCTGTTATCGGTTTAGGACAAAGGGGACGTATATTAACAGAAAAAGTACTTTGTTCCATGGACGATGTGGAAATTATAGCCGTATGCGATGTCTATCAGGACAGATGCGACGAGGTTAGCAAAATAATTGAGGAAAAGAAGGGAAACAGACCATATACCGCTACGGACTACGCAGCAGTACTTGCCATGCCGGAAGTAGAAGCCGTTTTTATTGCCGCCGCATGGGAATATCATGTAGAAATAGCAACTGCAGCAATGTTAAGTAAAAAAATTACCGCTGTTGAAGTCGGTGGAGCTTACTCGGTTGAAGACTGTTGGAAATTAGTTAAAACTTACGAGCAAACAAAAACGCCAATAATGTTTATGGAAAACTGTTGTTTTGACCGTGCAGAACTGATGGTAACCGCAATGGTAAGAGATGGAGTTTTCGGTGAAATTGTTCATTGTTCGGGAGCATATGGGCATGATTGCCGTGAAGAAATAATTAAAGGCAATGAATTGCGTCATTACAGACTCAGAAATTATATTCATCGGAGCTGTGAAAACTATCCTACTCATGAACTTGGACCCATCGCTAAGATACTTGATATCAATCGTGGGAATAGAATGGTTTCGCTTGTTTCTGTTGCAAGTAAATCCTCGGGCTTAAAACAGTACATAAAAGACCATTCGGACAGCGTGGACCCGCAGTTAAAAAATGTGGAGTTTAAACAAGGCGATATAGTAAATACCATTATTACTTGTGCAAACGGGGAGACTATACATTTAAGATTAGACACAACTTTGCCTAGATTTTATAACAGAGAACTCACTATCCACGGAACGAAAGCTCAGTACGAAATGTCCGGCAATCTTGTTTTTATAGATGAGGGTAAAACTTCTGATGATTATCCGCTTGGTAGTAAATTTTATTTTGAAAACATAAATAATCTTGAAAAATATGAAGACAAATACTTACCTGAAAAATGGAAAAACATTACGAAGGAAGAGATGGAAGCAGGGCATGGCGGTATGGATGCTTATGAATTTAGAGTCTTTATAGATGCTATAAAAAATAATGAAGAAATGCCTATAGACGTTTATGACGCTGCAAGTTGGATGTGTGTTTCATATCTTTCTGAGATATCTATTATTAAGGGCGGAGAAAGCGTTGAGTTTCCGGATTTCACAAACGGAAAGTGGCTTTTAAGAAAACGAAAGGATGTAATAGAGTTTAAATCACAGAATTGAGAAATTTTTAAAGAATTATATATTAATAATTTAAAAAGAAAATAATTTCAAAAAATTGATTTACGATTTTAAAAAAGCATAAGAAACGGTTAGTATTTATTGTCCGTTATATAGTGATTAACGGGGCTTATTCAGTATAAAAGACGATTGACTAAGTATAAATTTTTCTTTTTGTTAATGTTTGTAAAAAATATAAAACCATATTACTTAAATAGTATAAAAACGGGAGATATATTAAAATGGATTTAAGAACATTTAAAGAAAATGTAAAGAAAGAATACAAAGACGATATGTTTTGGTATCTTAGGGAAGAGGGGCTTAAAATAAAAGATAAATCCGATAAAAGACGTGCTCAACTTAAAACGGAAGAACAGGTAAAGAATTATCAGAAAGAAATTAAAAAAAGCATTTACTTATGGACTTAACGATGAAATTTATAATGAAAAGGTTATTTCCGAAGAAAAGACTGGAGTTATAAAAAAAGAGGGACTTGTTATAGAGAAAGTTGTTTTGACTACAGATAAGGGAGTAAAAATAACTACTAACATATATAAACCCGAAAATATAAAAGGTAAAGCGCCCGCCGTATTTTTTCTTACCGGTCATCATTTCGACGGGAAGGCAAGTGAAGAATATCAGAAAGTTGAAACCGAACTCGTAAGAGCGGGGTTTATAGTTCTTGCAATGGACGCCATAGGCAAAGGCGAGAGATTTACATATTATAATAAAGATAAAAAGGATTACGACATAGAGGGCTGTATTTTCGAACATGCATATTTCGGCGCAAAAGCAGTTATGACAGGTAAATGGCTATATAACTATTTCATGAGAGATATGCTTGTTACGCTCGATTATCTTTACAATATGCCTGATGTCGATAAAGATAGAATAGGCGTTACAGGAAACAGCGGCGGCGGCACTCAGACTTCTTATATGATGCTTATGCAGGACGAAAGGCTCAAAGCCTTTGCGCCCGCCACGTTCATTACCGATTATATGACTTTTTACGATACCAAAAACACTCAGGACGACGAACAGATTGTTCCCGGAATAATAGGGGCGGGTTTTTCATATCCCGATATAATTGTGGCGGTTGCGCCTAAGCCCGTGATGCTCTTGGGCGTAAACAAGGATTTCTTCCCGATAGAAGGAATGACGGAAAGTTATAATAAGGCAATGGATATTTATGAAATTTTCGGGAAAAAAGAAAATTTAAAACTTGCGATAGATACATCCGAACACAAATACACTGTAAGCCTCGCAAAGAGCGTAACAAAATTTTTCGTCCAGCATCTGATGGGTAATTCCGGTTATGAAAACGAAAACTATGATTACAGCCTTGAAAAATGGAGCGATTTAAATTGTTATCCGCACGGACAGATTTCGCTTGAAAACGCAGTTCTTCCCGATGCGGAGATTAAAGATTACTATTTAAAAAACCGTTCTTTTGATTTGGAAAAAGCAAGAAACATGCTTAAAGAGTCTGTGTATCTTAATCGTACTATAAATAAAAATTTGAGTGAAAAACAATATATTTATGATTTTGACCGATTAAAAGTAACTTCATATATTTTAAGTCCTGTTAAAGGATTGAGAAATATAGTTTCTGTTTACTCGAATAAAACTTCCGAAAGCGACGGAGCGGATAAAGATAAATATATGCTTTATCTTAAAAACGAAGGTAATAAAGCGGTGGAAGAAAATCCTTCAACTATTGAAGAATTTTTAAAAGACGGATACAAAGTGATAGTTCTTGACACTTCTTCTTACGGATATATTAAACCGGATAAACAAGAAAATTGGGATTTTGATGTATACGAAACGTTCGGTATAAATTATTATTACGCGCACCATTTCTTTTTCAGAGGCGATTGTTATGCCGCGCTTAGGAGTTTTGAAATTATAAGCGCGATAAAATTTATCGAAGAAAAAATAGGCAATATAGATAAAATAGTTGCGGAAGGACTTATAGGAAATAATCTTGCAGTCGCTTTATTTGTCGAAAAGAGCGATATTCCTGTTCATTTTACCAACGATACGGAAACTATGGAAAAGATTATATCCGAAAGATTTTACGATTGTTCCGATATAAGGTCGGCAATTTATCCCGGACTTGCACTTTTAACCGACTTCGATTTAATAAAAAAATCTCTTAACAATGTCTGAAAAACATAAAAATCAAAAGAGACATCAATAATCGATTGTAAACTAATAAAAGGAATTATATGACAATGGAAAATTTTGATTTCAGACCGGCACCTTTCTGGTTTATGAACCATAAACTTGAAGAAAAAGAAATTATAAGGCAGATGGATCTTATGAAGGATGCCGGGATTTCCGGGTTTTTTATGCATCCCCGCGCAGGGAACTATCCGCAGACTTACGGTTCAAAGGAGTGGTTTCTCAAAATAAAATTTATAGAAAGCGAGGCTGAGAAGAGAGGCCTTAAAGTCTGGCTTTACGACGAGGACCCGTATCCGAGCGGAGCGGCGGGCGGCAGGATATTTTTTGAGCACCCCGAATTTATCGCTTACAGAATGAGACTTGTAAAATACATATCCGAAAACGGCGAACTGGACCTTAAACTCGGACAGTGCAAAGTACTTTGCGCATATGCCGTTTTACGCAAAAACGGAAAAGTTACCGATAAAATCGATATTACAGACAGCGTCGGTGTTATCAGGGATAAGTTTTTTATAAGTAAGTGGGATAGTCCTTATTACTGCGATATGATGGGAAAGATAGAATTTCCTCACGTCAGAGCGGATACATTCTATCCTCAGATGGCTATAATAACGGAAGTACCCGAAGACTATGTTTTATATGTGGTTGTAGCGGAAAAGTATTATGCCGAAGAACAATACGGTTACGTTCCCGATGAATTGAACGAAAAATGTACCGAAGAATTCATCAGGCTGACTCATAAAAAATATGAACAGTATTTAAAAAGTGAATTTGGAAAAAACATACTAGGCATTTTTAGCGACGAGCCTTCTCCCGGCGCGCAACTTCCGTATACGGAAAAAACTTTTTGAGTTGTTTTATAAAAAACACGGCTACTCTTTAAGGGAAAAACTTTACAATCTATTCGAAGAGGTAGATGAAAATTCAGAAAAAATACGTCACGATTATTTTACTCTTATCAATTCTCTTTTAAGAAAGAATTTTTACCAAAAACTTCATAATTGGTGCAAGAAAAATAAATTGTTGCTTACAGGGCATATAGTTTGTGAAGAAGACCTTGTAAGTCAAGCGTCTGTTGGCGAAAACGTTTACCGTTCGCTTAAATATTTTGATATCCCGGGATTTGACATTGTCGGTAATAATTTAGGTGATAACGACCATTACGCTTTATGTATCGGCGGTAAAATAGTTTCTTCCACAGCCCATCAGACAGATAAAAAGATCGTTCTCAGCGAACTTATGAGTTGCAGCCCGTTTAATTATGATATTGCGGGAATGAATAGAATTACATATTTTATGTATTCTTTGGGAATTAACTTTCTTGTTCCGCACGGTTTTCATTTTTCTTATGACGGATACAGAAAATTCGACGCGGGAACTTCCATAGGGTATCAGTTTAAAGATTTTGATAAGTTTAAGGATTTTTCAGCGATGGCTGAAAAATACGGGAAAATACTTGCCGAAAGTACTCATGTGTCGGACACCTGTCTGATTTTGGCTATGAAAGAACTTTACCGTTATGTGTCTGTTAATAAGGATTATGCAAAAGAACTTTTTTACACTTTGGTATCTGCTGCAAAAAAACTGGGTAATAATCATATCGAGTACGACTTTACGGATGAAGAGACTTTTGCATCAAGCAGAAAAGCGGGCGGATACGTATATATAGGTAAAGAAAAATATAAAAACGTGTTTGCCTTTTCCGAAAGCATGAAAGATTTAGGTGATTTAAGCCAAATAAAGGTAAGAGAAATACGCGAAATACTTAGTTCCGTACCCGAAAACTGCATAAGGTCCGATATTGAAAAAATCAACGGAGATACCGATAGATTGGTGTCTTACAGAAAAAATCAAACGGAGAAGACCTGTATTATCTTTTTAATAACGGCAGGAAACAAGTAGAGTTTTACCTGACTACGGGCGGCAGTTCCGTGCTTATTCCTCCTTACGGTTAAACGTTAAGAGGAAACACCGAAAACGGCAGACTGAGGATTGTACTTGAAGGCTACGATGCCGTAATAGTAAAAACTCAGAAAAATGCTTACGGAATGAAAGATTATATTCCCGTTTCTTATGACGCAAGTAAAGAAGTGCATTACGAATGGGAAACAAATCCCGAATGGGAATATTTTCCTTTCGGTGAAAAAGGTGTGGCGGTGGATAAATACGACATTACCGTCAAGAGTGAAAACGGAGAAGAAAATTATCCTGAAAAGCATTATTGCCTAATAAGAGACGTTCATGGAACAACGAGAGAATACATGAAGAAAAACATGGCTATACCAATATTTGACCAGGTGGGTAAGAAAGTATTCTCGCTGTATCCCGTGGATGCAACCTACACTGCACGTTTCGATTTAAGCGGAAAAGAGAATATGATGGTTATTGAGGGCGAAACTTTTGCGGGAAAAGCAGAAATTTATCTTAACGGTAAAAAACTCAGTATTTCAGAATTTGAAAACAAACTTGTTTACGATTTCAAAAATCTCGTATTAAACGTAAAGGATATAATAAAAGCGGGAGAAAATATTCTTAAAATAGAATTTACCGATGCAGACGAGTTTGACGGACTGCGTTCGAGAATATATTTTCTTGAAAGGTAATGAAAAAAGTTTAACAAAATTATAATAAAAATTCTTATTCATTATTCCGATAAATTCAATAACGCTGTATGGATAATGCAGGCCCCTGTAAAAATCGTTAAGTATTATGGAAGAAACAGATAAAACCTAAAAAATTGGGTATTGACAAATAATGGTATTTTTGATAAAATAAAAATTAATAAAAGGAAAAAGTTTTATACGCCATAGCTGTTGAAGTAATTTTAGGGAGGGCTTCTGTTTTCTATCGGCTTGAGGGGGTGAGGACTTATGAATAAGTTTTTAACTAAGCACAAATGATACGGGGTATCTTTGTGCTTTTTAATATATAATATTTCACAAAAATTAATAATTCAGGTTATGAATACTTTGTAGATTAGTGTTTTAACGCACGGTTTGAGTAATGATGCGAAGGCTTGGGTTGATAATTATTAGAGAACGAATAATAAGCAGAAGATAGTTTATTTTGCGTATTATAATGCTAAAAGGCTTAAAAACTAAAAGTTTAGCGGAATTATTTTTATGAAAAAGATATGTATAATATTTTTAATTTGTATAATGACTGTGTTTTGTTTAGGTTGCTATGCTTGTTTTAGTAGTGAACCACGGCCAAATAATGACTCGGTATATGTAACATCAGAGAATGAAGATGGAACATTGACTTTTGTGCGTTATCGTGGGGAATATCAAAATTCAATTTTTAATATACCGGAAAGTATTAACGGAATAAACATTACAGCAATTAATTCTTTTGCGTTTTCAGAACAAAATAATATAGTCGAGATTCAAATACCCAAGTCAGTAAAGAAAATAGGTTCTTATGCATTTGTGGGAATGACTAATTTAACGACAATAACATTTGCAGGCTCTGGAAATAATCAACTTGAAAGTATAGGGGTGGGCGCGTTTACCGGATGTACAAACTTAAATAATTTTAATGATTCACAAAACACTTTAAATTTAGAAATCGATTCGTTAAATACAGTATCCGATAATGCTTTTTATAGTACAGCGTTTGCCACCGTGGAATTAGGTCAAAGTGTAAATAGTATAGGTGAAGGGGCTTTTAACTGTGGTTCTCAATTAACGCAGATTAACGTTAATTCGCAAAATTTAGTATATGCATCGCAAGACGGTGTTTTAATGAATAAAGCAAAGACAGAGATATTGCAGTATCCGCAAGGAAAAACAAGTACAAGTTATAGTGTCCCGCAGACAGTAACGGAAATTGAGCCGATGGCTTTTAGTAATAATACTTTTTTAACTCAAATTACTTTAAATAACGTAAATATGATTCGAGATTTTGCTTTTATGGGCTGTGAAAACTTGAGCGTAATTAACACTAATAATTTGGAATTTATAAAAGAATGCGCATTAGACGGTACAGAATGGTTAGAGGATCAAAATGCTGAACAAGTAATTTTGGGCAAAGTTTATTTAAAATATCAAGGGACGGCGACAGAATTATCTATAGAAGGAATAACTTATATCGCGCCCATGGCTTTTGCCGATAACGAAACCATAGAAACAATTACGTTAAATAACGGTTTGAAAAATATCGGTACGGGAGCATTCTATAAATGTAGTAATCTGAAAAATATATATATTTGCAATACTGAATCATTGATATATGTATCCGATGTTTCTTTTGATTTAAATAGCGATAACAGAAAAATAT